>JAKLEE010000194.1 GCA_022703215.1 Spirochaetota bacterium
TGAGGCCAGGGACTATGGCAGCCAAGAAGACCGGTTACAGAGCGATCGCCAAGTGGCTCATCGCCTCCCCCTCCAAGGTCAGGCCCGTCGCCGACCTCGTCAGGATGAGGCCCTACGCCGAGGCCGTCGCCATTCTCGAGAACACCCCCAACAAGGGCGCGAAGATCATCAAGAAGGTGATCGACTCCGCCGCCGCCAACGCGCTCAACCAGAACCGGAAGCTCGACGAGAGCATGCTCTACGTCAAGGAGATCCGGATCGACGAGGGCCCGCGCATGCGGCGCGTGTGGTTCAGGGCGCGCGGACGCGCGGACATGCTCATCAAGCGCATGTGCCACGTGAGCTGCGTGATCGACGAGATCGGAAGGACGGAGGCGTAACGTGGGAAATAAAGTTAGTCCCATCGGGCTCAGGCTCGGGATCAACAAGGACTGGAAGTCCCGCTGGTACGTCGACCCGCGCGATTACGCCAAGACCCTCCACGAGGACCTGGCCATCCGCCGCCGCATCCACGAGCTTCCCGAGACCAAGGGCTCCGACATCTCCGAGATCGAGATCGTCCGGCACCCCCAGAGGATCACGGTCGTGATCCACACGGCCCGCCCCGGCGTCCTCATCGGCGTCAAGGGCGCCAACATCGAGCAGATCGGCCTCGAGCTCCAGAAGATGGCGACCAAGAAGGTCTCCATCAAGATCAAGGAGATCAAGAAGACCGACACCAACGCGCAGGTCGTGGCCCAGAACATCGCCCGGCAGCTCGAGAACCGCGGCTCGTTCCGCAAGGCCATCAAGATGGCCGTCTCGAACGCCATGAAGGGCGGCGCGCAGGGCTGCAAGGTCCGCGTCTCCGGGCGCCTGGGCGGGGCCGACATGTCCCGCACCGAGGAGCACAAGGAGGGCCGCGTCCCCCTGCACACCCTCCGCGCCGACATCGACTACGGCTTCTGGGAGTCGCACACGACTTTCGGCAAGATCGGCGTCAAGGTGTGGATCTACCAGGGCATGGTGTACCGCTCGGACAAGAACGACGACGCCGGCCAGCTCGTGCGCAAGCAGCGCCGCGAGTTCGATGACCGCCGCGGATCCGACGAGCGCCGCGAGCGCCCGCCCCGCGGCGAGCGACCCGCGCGCGCCGACGACGGCCGCTCCGAGGGCGCGAGGGCGAGGAGCTAGTCTATGCTGAGTCCCAAGAGAGTAAAATACCGGAAGGTACAGCGCGGCCGCATCCACGGGACGGCGACGCGCGGAAACACGATCGCCTTCGGCGAGTACGGCCTGGTCTGCATGGAGCCCGAGTGGCTCACCAACAGGCAGATCGAGGCGGCGCGCGTGGCGCTCAACCGCTACATCAAGCGCGGCGGCAAGCTCTGGATCCGGATCTTCCCGGACAAGCCGTACTCGAAGAAGCCCGCCGAGACCCGCATGGGCAAGGGAAAGGGCGCGCCCGAGTACTGGGTCGCCGTCGTCCGCCCGGGCACCGTGCTCTTCGAGCTCTCCGGCGTCGACGCGAAGGTCGCCGAGGAGGCCATGCGCCTCGCCGGGTCCAAGCTGCCCGTCAAGACCAAGTTCACGCTGCGCGCGGAAACGGAGTGAGGCCATGAAGAACTCGTTCAAGGAGCTTAAGCTCGAGGAGCTCGAGGCCAAGCGGGCGGAGCTCAAGAAGAAGTACTTCGACTTCCGCTTCCAGGCGGTGGTCGGGCACGTCGAGAATCCGCTCATGAAGCGGACGCTTCGCCGCCAGATCGCGCGGGTCGAGACCCTGATCACCCAGCGCGGCGCCGCCGGCGCGCGGTAAGCGACTAGGAGACCAAGGTGGATACGAACGTCCAGAAGGCGAACAAGCAGACCCTCCAGGGCATCGTCGTCAGCGACAAGATGGAGAAGACCATCGTCGTCGAGATCACGATGCGGAAGCTGCACCCTCTCTATAAGAAGTACGTGACCCGGTCCAAGAGGATCAAGGCCCACGACGAGAACAACGAGGCACACGTCGGCGACACCGTGCGCGTGATCGAGGCCCGTCCCATCAGCCGCGACAAGTGCTGGAGGCTCGTGGAAGTCGTCGAGAAGGCCAAATAAGGCAACGGGGATAAAGAGATGGTTCAAGTAGAGAGCAAGCTCAACGTAGCTGACAATTCGGGCGCCAAGATCGTGCAGATAATCAAGGTGCTCGGCGGTACCCACCGCCGCTACGCCTCGATCGGCGACATCGTCGTCGTCGCCGTGAAGGCCACGATCCCCAACTCGGCGATCAAGAAGGGCGCCGTGGAGAAGGCGGTCATCGTGCGGACCCACAAGGAGTACCGCAGGCCCGACGGGACCTACATCCGCTTCGACGATAACGCCTGCGTTATCATCGACGCGAACAAGAACCCGAAGGGCAAGCGCATCTTCGGGCCCGTCGCCCGCGAGCTCCGGGAGAGGGACTACATGAAGATCGTGTCCCTCGCGCCCGAGGTCCTCTGAGGAGACAGGAATGGAAGTCATCAAATTCAAGCTCCGGAAGGACGACCTCGTGCAGGTCATCGCCGGCAAGGACAAGGGCAAGCAGGGCAAGATCGTCAGGATCGACCGCGAGAAGGGCAGGGCCATCGTGGCCGGCGTCAACATGGTCAAGAAGGCCATGAAGAAGCGGAACCAGAACGACCGCGGCGGCATCGTCGAGATCGAGGCTCCCCTCCACGTGTCGAACGTGATGATCGTCTGCAAGAAGTGCGGACCCACGCGCATCGGCTACAAGATCGACGGCGCCGCGAAGAAGCGGGTCTGCCGCAAGTGCGGGGAGGCGCTCTAACATGGCCGAGACCAAGAACTACGTGCCCCGGCTCAAGAAGATGTACCTGGAGAAGGTCGCGGGAGAGCTCAAGTCCGAGTTCGCCTACTCCTCCTCCATGCAGGTGCCCCGCCTGGTGAAGGTCGTCGTCTCCATGGGCGTCGGCGAGGCCAAGGAGAACAAGAAGCTCCTGGACGCCGCCGTGGGCGACCTCGCCATCATCACCGGCCAGCACGCGGTGAAGACGAAGTCGAAGAAGTCCATCGCGACCTTCAAGATCCGCGAGGGGCAGGAGATCGGCGCGAGGGTCACCCTCCGCGGCGCCTACATGTGGGAGTTCCTCGACAGGCTCATCAATGTCGCCCTCCCCCGCGTAAAGGACTTCCGCGGCGTCAACCCGAACGCCTTCGACGGTCACGGGAACTACTCGCTCGGCCTGACCGAGCAGATCATCTTCCCGGAGATCGACTTCGACAAGATCGAGAAG
This sequence comes from Spirochaetota bacterium, assembly GCA_022703215.1. Classification (GTDB taxonomy): domain Bacteria; phylum Spirochaetota; class Spirochaetia; order Treponematales; family UBA12059; genus JAFGNN01. The sequence continues at coordinate 3,261 of JAKLEE010000194.1, forward strand.
ATCATGGGCCTCAACATCGCGATCGTCACGACCGCGAGGACCGACAAGGAAGCCAAGAGCCTCCTCGGCAAGATGGGCATGCCCTTCAGGAAGTAAGGAAGGTAGAGAATGGCGCGAAAGGCGATGATTCTAAAAGCCCTTAAGAAGCCGAAGTACATGACGAGGACCGTCCGCCGCTGCAAGGTCTGCGGAAGGGCCCGGGGCTATATGGGCAAGTTTGACATGTGCAGGATCTGTTTCCGGAAGTACGCTTCCGACGGACTCATCCCCGGCGTGACGAAGTCGAGCTGGTAGGAGGTAGCGATGAGCGTTTCTGATCCCATCGCGGACATGCTGACCAAGATCCGCAACGCGAGCGCGGCGCGGCACGAGAAGGTCGACATCCCGACCTCCAAGCTTAAGCTCGAGATAGTGAAGATCCTCAAGACCGAGGGCTTCATCAAGAACTTCAAGAAGATCCAGGCGGAGGGCGCCAACGTCATCCGCATCTTCCTGAAGTACGACGAGGCGAACGACCCGATCCTCCACGGCCTGGACAAGGTCTCCAGGCCCGGGCGCCGCGTCTACGCGGGATACAAGAACCTTCCGCGGGTGTTCAACGGCTACGGCACGGTCATCGTCTCGACCTCCACGGGCGTGACCACCGGCAAGAAGGCCGTCGAGAAGCAGGTGGGCGGAGAGCTCATCTGCACGGTCTGGTAACGAAGGGAAGCGCTATGTCGAGAATCGGAATACGGCCGGTCTCTCTCCCCCAGGGCGTCAAGGTGAGCGTCACCCCGACCCAGGTCACGGTGGAGGGGCCCAAGGGAAAGCTCCAGCAGAGCTACAATCCATTAGTCGAGATCGCCGTCAAGGACGGCCTCGTCCATGTCTCCCGGAAGAACGACTCCAAGCCGGCCAAGGCCTTCCACGGCCTCTACCGGAAGCTCGTCTCCAACATGGTCGTCGGCGTCACCGAGGGCTTCAAGAAGACCCTCGTGATCAACGGCGTCGGCTACCGTGCCGAAGTGCAGGGCAAGCTCCTCGTCATGAGCCTCGGGTACTCCACCGACTTCGCGGTGGCCATCCCCGAGGGCCTCACGGTCGCGATCGAGGCGAACAACCAGAAGGTCGTCATCTCCGGAAACGACCGCTGGCTCGTCGGCAAGTTCGCGAGCGAGGTCAGGGGTCTCCGCCTCCCCGAGCCCTACAAGGGCAAGGGCATCAGGTACGATGACGAGACGATCCGCAAGAAGGTCGGCAAGACCGGCGTGAAGTGAGGCCCGAAAAATGAGCGTCAAGGAATTAAGCGACAAGCTTAGGAAGCGCGAGCAGCGCAGGACCCACGTCCGCAAGAACATCGAGGGCACCCTCGAGAAGCCGCGGATGACCGTCTTCAAGTCGAACAACTACCTCTACGTGCAGGTGATCGACGACTCGGCGGGGCACACCCTCGCCTCGGCGAGCACGCTCGAGGAGTCCCTCAAGGGCCTCAAGCGCAACGTCGAGGGCGCCGGCAAGCTCGGCGAGGAGATCGGGAAGCGCCTCAAGGAGAAGAACGTGGCCGTCGTCGTCTTCGACCGCAACGGCTACAAGTACCACGGTATCGTCAAGGCGATCGCCGACGGCGCCCGCAAGGCCGGGATCCAGTTCTAGGGGGACCGCGTGGATAACAGGAACAGAAGGGACGATTCCGGGTCCCGCGACAACTACATGGAGAAGCTCGTCAAGCTGAACCGGACGGCCAAGGTCGTCAAGGGCGGCCGCCGCTTCTCCTT
>JAKLEE010000195.1 GCA_022703215.1 Spirochaetota bacterium
AGGATGCAGCCTTCCTTCCGCGCGACCGCGACAATCGCGGCGAAGTCGGATGGGCTCACGGTGCCGCCGGTCGGATTGTGCGGCAGGTTGAGCACGATCATGCGGGCTCCGCGCGCGAGGGGCGCGAGTTCGTCCGGGTCGAGTATCCAGCGCCCCCCTACGATCCGCCAGGGCCATTCGAGCACCGTCGACCCGAGCGCGCGCGGCAGCTCGGAGAGGCTCTGGTAGCAGGGCGTCGCCACGACGACGCGGTCCCCGTCGGAGAGCGTCGCCGCGAAGAGGTTGAGCAGGGCCTCCTCCGCGCCCGCGTGCACGAAGATCCCGTCGGCGCCGAGGCCTGCGTAGCGCGCGGCGAGCGCCTCGCGGAGCGCGGGCGCGCCACGGGTCTCGGTGTAGCCGAGCCTGAGCGAGAGGAGGCTTTCCTCCGAGCCGGGCTCGAGCGCGAGCAGCTCGCGCACGCTCATCGACTCGCAGTCGGAGCTGCAGAGCAGGCGTCGGGCGCTGAATTCGTGCTTCGCGAAAAAGCGCTCGAGCGCGAAGGGACGGGGTCGGAACATCGCGGACCTCCGGGTCGCGAGTATAGCACCGCTTGGTCGATCGGGGCCGGCAGACCGGAGCCGGCAGACCGGAGCCGGGCGCTGCGGCAGCTTGCCGGAGTGGAGGTAAAGGAGAAAGCGATTCCCGTCTACACCCTTCGGCCGACCCTTGTGGACAAGTGTCTACGTCATGCGACGCCGCTTCGGCTTGCGGAAGGGCGCCAAGGGGGATACTCTTTGCACGTCGGGGGACGGAGTGGTTGCCGACCCCGGCAAGGCCGCTCAAGCCGATTTAAAGATCATCAGGAAACCATTTAAAAGCGCCCATCCCAAAAGGGGGCATGAAAAAAAACGCGAAAGGCGTCCCGGCGGGGGCGCCTTTCGCGTTTTCGGGCGCCCCGCTCCGTGTCCGCCGGGCGTCTGCAGCGATGGTCATCGGAATTCCCATATATTACTAAAACACTTTACTATAGCGGCTCGACTTCGTACCTTTCGGACTGCGGCCAGCGAGCCGCGAATCGAATACCAGGAGTCGCTACCATGACCGCATATACCGAACCCGCCTCCCGCGCCTCGATCGACAAGGCCGCCGCCGCCCTCGAAGCCAACGGCTTCCGCGCCGTGGTGGCGAAGGACCGGGCCGCCGCCCGCGAGGCGGTGCTGGGCCTGATCCCGAAGGGTGCCGAGGTCTTCACCATGAGCAGCGTCACCCTCGAGGAAACCGGCCTGGCCGAGGTCCTGAACGGCCCGGACTACGACTCGGTGCGCGAGCGTTTCAAGGCGATGGACCCGGCCCGCCACGCCAAGGAGATGCGCGCGCGCGGCTCCGCGCCCGACTGGTCGCTCGGTTCGGTCCACGCGCTCACGGAGGGCGGCTCGCTCGTCATCGCGAGCCTCACCGGTTCCCAGCTGCCCGCCCAGGTCTACGGCGCGGGAAATGTGGTGCTGGTGGTCGGCGCGCAGAAGATCGTGAAGGATCTCGACGCCGCCATGGAGCGGCTCGAGCGGCACGTGGTCCCCCTCGAGAGCGTGCGGGCGCGCGAGGCCTACGGCCTTCCGGAGGGCTTCAAGACCTTCCCGTCCAAGATCCTGACCTGGAACCGCGAGACGACGCCCGACCGCGCCACTGTGGTGATCGTGGAGGAGTCGCTCGGCTTCTGAGCGCCGGGTCCTTGCCCCGCCTCTCCGACAGGCTTCCGGAATTGCGCCAGGCGGCGCCGCGGGTTTCCACCGCGGCGCCGCCTGCGCTATAGTGGTTCGGGGAAGGGGACGAGCGCTCATGGTCAACGTGGAACGCCTGCAGAAGTATTCGCTGTTCGGAGGTTTGAGCGACGAGCAGCTCGCCCGGGTCATCCCGCGGCTCGAGCGCGCCTCGTGGAGGGCGGGCGAGGCCATCCTCCGGGAAGGCGACTCGAACGACCGGGTGTTCTTCATACTCTCCGGCCGCGTCCGCGTGTCGCGCGGCGGCGAAACCCTGATCGAGTTCGGCGAGGGCGACGCCTTCGGCGAGATGGAGCTGATCGAAGTCATGCCCGTCGCCGCCACCATCACGGCCCTCGAGCCGGTCGAGACCGCGAGCATCTCGAACCGCGCCTTCCGCGCCCTCTACCACGAGGACCTGCCGGCCTTCGCCCTGGTCGTCATGAACCTGGCCCGCGAGCTGTCGCGCCGCCTGCGCCGCATGGACGAGCGGGCGACGGACCACCCGGGCGCCTGAGTCCCGGCGCGCCCGCGCTCAGGTTTCCTTTCCCGCCGCGTAGAAAGTCTTCGCCAGGCTGGCTCTGGACAATGCCGCGTAGTGTGGTATTCTGGTAATACCACTGAGTTGTCTATTCGCGGTGGGCGGAGTACGGCGTGAAAAGTTTCGATATCGCTGGCGGACCCTTGCGGGGGCGTTCGCTCAAGGACGAGTTCATCGAGCGCTTCGAGGCGCTGATCCTCTCGGGACGCTTCGCGGCGGGCGAGAAGCTCCCCGGCGAGCGCGAGCTCGGCGAGCTATTCGGCGTCTCCCGTCCCGTCATCCACGAGGGCCTGCGCGCCCTGGAGACCCGCGGACTCGTGTCGATCGAGAGCCGGAAGGGCGTCCGCGTCAACGACTGGCGCCGCGAAGGCTCGATCGAGCTCCTCCTTTCGCTCCTTTCGTTCTCGGGCGGCAAGCTCTCGGAGGGAATCTTCGAGGGCCTCCTCGAGATGCGCCTCCTCTTCGAGACCGAAACCGCCCGCCTCGCGGCCTCCCGCGCCGGCCCGGAGCAGCTCGCGGCGCTCGCCGCCCACGTCGAACGCGAAGGCGCGCTCGATCCGCTCGACACGGAGGCGGTGGTGGCCGCCGACTACGAGTTCCACCTCCAGGTGGCGCTCGCCTCCGGCAACGAGATCTATCCCCTCCTCATGAATTCCTTCCGCCGCGTCTACGAGGGCATCCTCGCCTCGTTCTACTCGCTGCCCTCGGTGGTCGGCCGCGTGTTCCGCCTGCACCGCGCCTTCGTCTCCGCGCTCTCGACGCGCGACGGCGAAAAGGCCCGGCGCGCCATGCTCGACATCCTGGAGTTCGGCGAGGCGGGCCTTCGCCGCGTGCTCGCCGCCGCCGACGGGGAAGCCGCCGCGGCGCCGTCCGGAGCGTCGGGCCCGGCCGGCGCCGGGAGCGGGGCATGAGGCTCGCGAAGCTCCGGAAGGAGCTCGACGGACTGGGCTGGCGCGGGGTCGCCCTCCGCGAGCGCGCCTCCTCCATCGTGCTCGAGGGCAGGGTGCCGACCTGGGACGACCGGGTAGCCCTCGGCAAGCTGGCCGCCCGCCGCGGCTGGAAGGGCGTCGTCAACGACCTCGAGGTGCCCGGCCTCGCGCCTGACCGGCCGGCCCTGCCCGCGCGCCGCGACGGCCTCCTCGAGGGTCGCGCCTTCGACGTGGCGATCATCGGCGGGGGCGTCGTCGGAGCGGCGGTCGCGCGCGAACTCGCGCGCTTCGACATCTCGGCCGTCGTCCTCGAAAAGGAGCACGACGTCGCCGTGCACGCCTCGAGCCGCAACGACGGCATGATCCACGACGGCTTCGCCGCCAAGCCCGGCACCCTGAAGGCCCGCCTCAACGTCGAGGGCAACCGCCTCTGGGGCGTCTGGGCGCGCGAGCTCGCCATCGACTTCTCGCGGCCGGGCTCGCTCATCCTCTTCACCAACAAGGCGGCCGCCGCCCTCTACCCGCTCCTCGTCGCGCGCGCCAACGAAAACCATGTCGACGGCCACGAGTACTGGTCGCGCGCCAAGGTGCGCGCCGAGGAACCCTACGCCGCCGACGAGCAGCGCGGCGGCTTCTTCTTCCCGAGCGCCGGCGTCCTCTCGCCCTACCGCGCCACCGTGGCCATCATGGAAAACGCGGTCGCCAACGGCGTCGAGCTGGCGCTCGAATGCGCGGTGGAGGGCTTCGACACCGCCGACGGCCGCGTCGAGCGCGTGCGCACCAACCGCGGGAATTTCCGCGCCGCGGTCGTGGTCAATGCCTCAGGCGCCTGGGCCGACCTCATCGCGGGCTACGCCAACGACCGCTTCTTCAGCCTGCACCCGCGGCGCGGCACCGACCTCGTGCTCGACGTCAAGGCCGGGCGCTTCATCCGCCACGTCACCGCCATGCCCTCGCTCGACCAGCTCAAAAGCACCACCAAGGGCGGCGGCCTCATCGTCACCAACGAGGGCAACGTCATCGTCGGGCCCACCGCCCGCGAGCTGCCCGGCCGCGAGGACTATTCCACCGAGTCCTCGGAGCTCCGCGCCCTCGAGCGCCACTTCCGCGCCAACAAGGCCCTGAACCTCTCGCAGGTCATCACCTATTTCGCCGGCACGCGCGCCTGCACCTGGGAGGAGGACTTCATCGTGGAGCGCTCGGAGGCGGTGCGGAACCTGGTGCATGTCGCGGGCATCCAATCGCCCGGGCTCGCCTCGGCCCCCGCCATCGGCGCCCTCGCCGCCCGCCTCGCGGTCGAAGCCCTCGCCGACTCGGGCAGGCCCGCCCCGCGCCCGCGCGCGAGCTTCGACCCCGTGCGCACGGCGCCCCCCGAGCTCCGCCACCTCGATCTCGAGACGCGCGCGGCCCTCGTCGCGCGCAAGCCCGACTACGGCCGCGTGGTCTGCCGCTGCGAGGCCGTCTCCGAGGGCGAGGTCCGCGACGCGCTCGCCTCGCCCGTTCCCGCCACCAGCCTCGACGCCCTCAAGCGCCGCACCCGCGTCGGCGCCGGCCGCTGCCACGGCGGCTTCTGCACGCCGCGCGCCATGGAGCTGCTCGCGGAAAAGCTCGGCGTCGACGCGGCCGAGGTCACCCGCAAGGGCCCCGGCTCGGCCGTCGTCGTCGGCCACACGAAGGAAGCGTGGCTGGAACCAGGTTCTCCCGCCGCGGGCGCTGCCCCGCGCGCGGCCGTCTGCACCGGGGCCGACGGCATGCCCGCCGCCACCGCCGCCCCCGACTCCGTAGGAGATCCCTCATGATTCG
>JAKLEE010000196.1 GCA_022703215.1 Spirochaetota bacterium
CGAAGCCAGGGCTTCGCGATCGGGCGCGGCCGGGTCGCCGACCAGCGTCGTCGGACGCATGAGCTCCTCGAGGCCCGCGGCGAAAGCTTCGAGAACCTCCACCGCCCGGGCGTCGGGTACCACTGCGGCGCAGGCCCCCTCGGGCGCCTTGCGGATGGCCTCCCTGAGCGCGAGGCCGTCCCGTTCGCCGACCACCAGCACCCGCTCGTGCCGTTGGATGGCGGCGCGAAAGTGGAGACCGTCCCTGGCCGCGCGGGCGAGGGCGGTGGAGCCGCCCGAGGCTCGTGCCAGCCACTCGAGCGAACGGTCCGCTTCCTTCGAGTATGTCAGCCGGTCGACGCGCAACTGGGCTTCGTCGAGCGCGGCGACGAGCTGCTCCTCCCGGCGGGCGAGCACAGTTTCGCGGACCGAGCCCTCGTGGCCGAGCGCGCCGGGCTTGTAGAAGACGCGGCCGCGAAGGAGCTCGGGGAGGTATTGCTGCGCCGTCCAGTGGTCGCGGTACGCGTGCGGATACTTGTAGCCGTCCCCGTGGCCGAAGCCGGGACCGTCGCGGCTGCCGTCCTTGAGGTGGAGGGGAACCTCCGCGCGGCTTTTCTCCACTTCCGCGAGCGCGTCGAAGTAGGCGAGGGCGCTGTTCGACTTCGGCGCGGTGGCCAGGTACAGGACGGCCTCGGCCATGTGGAACTGGCCTTCCGGCATTCCGATCCGTTCGAAGGCGCGGGCGCACGCGTCCACCACTTCCACCGCCCGGGGGTCGGCGAGCCCGACGTCCTCGGCGGCCGAGATCAGCATGCGGCGGAAGATGAAGGCGGGATCCTCGCCCGCGTACACCATGCGGGCCAGCCAGTAGAGCGCGGCGTCGGGGTCGGAGCCGCGGAGGCTCTTGATGAAGGCGCTGATCGAGTCGTAGTGGTAATCGCCGTCCTTGTCGTAGAGCACGGCCCGGCGCTGTATGCTCTCCTCGGCCGCCTCCATCGAGACGGACACCGTCGCGCCTTCGGGCGGGGGCCAGGGTTCGTGGCTCGTCTCGACGGCGAGCTCGAGCGCGTTGAGGAGGCTCCGCGCGTCGCCGTCGGCCACGTCGACCAGGTGCTCGAGGGCACCCTCGGCGAACTCGACCTTCCAGCGCCCGTAGCCGCGCTCGCGGTCGGCGAGCGCGCGGCGCGCCACCTCGAGGAGGTCCGCCGCCTCGAGGGCTTTGAGCAGGAACACGCGCGAGCGCGATACGAGCGCGCGGTTCACCTCGAAAAAGGGGTTTTCCGTGGTCGCACCGATGAGGACGATGGTGCCGTTCTCGACCCAGGGCAGCAGGGCGTCCTGCTGGGCCTTGTTCCAGCGGTGCACCTCGTCGACGAAGAGTATGGTCCTGCGGTCATAGAGCTCGCGGGAGCGCTTCGCCTCGTCGATGGCGTCGCGTATGGCCTGGACGCCCGCCAGCACGGCGTTGATGGCGACGAAGCGGGCGCTCGTGCCGTTCGCGATGACGCGCGCGAGCGTCGTCTTGCCGGTGCCCGGGGGGCCTGAAAGGATCAGCGAGGAAAGGCGGTCCTTCTGGATGGCGCGGCGGAGCAGGCGGCCGGGGCCGACGATATGCTCCTGCCCGACGAAGTCGTCGAGGACGCGGGGCCGCATGCGGGCTGCCAGCGGCTGTCCCGACGCGCTCTCGCCCCGTGAGCTCTCGAGCCCGAAGAGGTCGTTGCCGTCCGCTCCCACCGCGTCCTCCCGTCCTTCCGTCTCTCGCAAAATCAAAACGCCGGAACCGGCGACCGCGGGGGTCTCGCCCGGTTCCGGCGCATCGGGGCCGAGGACCCGTGCTACTCCCGGTTCCAGCCCGACCAGTCCGTTCCGTCCCAGCTGTTGGACCAGAGTCCGTCACCGCCGGTCAGCGCGAAGAGATGTCCGGCGGTCCTCGCCACGACATCGCCATCATAATATAACTTCATCACGCTCTTGCCCTCGAGCGTGGTCTGGAAGTTGGTGGAGCTCGAGACGAGGCCGCGGTCGGCATACTCCGTCGCCGCGGCAAAGGTCGTGAAGGAATCTGCGTCGACCTCGAAATACCCAACCGCGTCGACGGCTCCGTAGGATTGGGTGCCCACGAGCACCGCGTTACCGCCGCCATAGGCTGGAACGACAATGATGTCGGAGAGTACCGCCGCAACACCGCTCGAATTCTTGAGCGTGGTCGTCGTTGCGTTCCAGTCATTCGCTGCGTTGCGGCGATACAGCTTGCCGTCAGAGCCTGCGAGTATGTAGCCGATGGTCGCGTCGTAACCGACGCCGCGAAGTGTCGTCGGAGCACCGGGCTGACCGGTCTCGTTGACACTCACCGCACCGTCAACTGACAGCGCTGATTCGAAAGCGGTTCCGTCGAGCCAAACGCATGCTGCTACATATGCGTTAGCTCCGGTTGCAGCAATATCAAGAACATCGAAACCAGGGCGCGCGGTGTCCAATCCCAGGAATGCATCCGAGGAATACAGGCGGCCTTCGCTTGCATATGGCTCGGTTCCCGTCACTTCCCTGACGTAGGTTATCAGGTTCGTGCCGTCGGAGAAGATCTTGAGCGGCGAACCCACCAGGCTGGCTGTGTCCAGCGAGGTCCAGTTTGTTCCGTCAGCTGTATGCTGGATGGAAGGGGATACGCCATCGGTATCGTTAAAAAGGACGTAGAGCTTGCCGTCTGCGACAGCGGCGCTCAGTGCGAGCGTACCGGGAGCGCCGGAAACCTTGCTCCAGGTCTCGCCCGTGACCGGACGGCTCCACAGTGCGCCGACGCCGGCGTAGTAGTCGCTTCCGAAGCGGACTACGAAATTGGGCGTCTGGCTGGCGAAGGCTTTGGTTCCGTTGTCGATGGGAGTCTCGAGCGAGAGGCTTTCGAAAATGCCGAGCGGTCCGGCCGTGCAGGCGCCGAGGATGACCGCGGAGAGGAGCGAGAGGGCAAGCGTGGCGCGCGCGAGCTGTTTCATGGTTGCGCCCTCCTTAGAGATGGTAGGTAGCGGTCAGGGTGGTCTCGAGGAAGCCGCCGAGCCGGTTGCTGTCGGGATGATCGAGGTATATCTGCGGGATCAGCCAGAATTCGGTCCGCAGGCCGAGCCCCCAGTCCGCGGACTGCCGCCAAAGCCAGTCGGCGCCGAAACGGACGATGGGATCGACGTGCGAAAGTTCGCCGAGGCGCTGCAGCACGGCCCCGACCGCCACCGTGGGGGCGATCTCGAAAGGCGTCAGGACGATATGCCACGAGGAGCGGAACACCAGAGGTGCCGCGAAAAAGGTCCGTCCGGCGACGGAGCCGGACACGAGGCCGCCGAGCTCTCCGCCTATGGCGAAGCCGCGCGCGACGAAGTGCATGTACGACAGCGAGAAGGCCGCGCCGGGGCCGAGGTTTAGCTTGTCGAAGCTTCCGTCGGAAAAGTCGAGGTTGAGGAGGCCGAATCCGGCTCCGAGCCTGAAGGAGAGCAGGGCGTCGCCGCTTTCGTACGGATTGGTGGGGAACTCGCCTACATCCACTGACGGATCGGCGGCATCCTGGGCGAAGGCCGCGGTGGCGGCGAGCGCGACGGCCAGGACGGCGATCGCGCGGATGGAAGGTCTGTTCATGGGGCCTCCGGGTCGGGACTATAGCACGAAGCGTGCCCGTTGAAAAGGACGCGGGCCTCCGATGGTTACGCCCGGCCGGCCCGGCCAGCCCGTTCGCGGACGCGTATCCAGGCGTCCGCCGCAGGGTCGAGGAGCCAGCCGGAGGCCGGAGCCTCGACCCTGGCCGCGCGCCACAGCGAGAGCCTGAAAGTCCGGAAGACGAGCGGCACCATCCCGTACCTCGCCGCGCCCGAAGCTGCGTCAGTGCCGGCCTCACCGGCCGCGAGTCCGGCGCATCCGTCCCCTCCGGTGCCGGGAGGGAAGCAGGCTGCGAGTCCCGCGAGCAGCAGTGCGGTCGGCTCGTCGGGCTGGAGGAGGAGGAACCTGCCGATCCACTCGGGAGGCCCGAAGCGCAGGGCTTCGGCATGCGCGCGCGCGAGGGCGGCGGCGTCATGGAAGGCCTTTCTCGGGAGCTCGCCGCTTCCTGAGGCGATAAGAGCGGCACCGAACGGCGAAAGGGGCGGAACGGGAAGCGCGCCGCCCGCGGACAGTTCGACGTGCAGCTCCGCCACGAGGTTGGCGGGCGGTTCGAGGATCGCCATCCAAGCGCGGTATTCTAGCTCCGCCTTCATGCCAACATGGTATACTCGGGCAAGCGACTTGGAAAGGGAGGCCCCATGCGCCAGAGAGTTGGAGAACTCGCCGATCGTCTTGCCAGGGCGATAGGGTCGGAAGCGGGCATCGAAGCCATCGTGCTGGGAGAGGCGAGCGCCGCCGATCCGAACGACCCGTATTTCGCCCTCGTGCTCGACGCGTACTGTCGCGGCGGAGTCCCCGAGCCATCGACGCGGGCCCAGGCCTACGGCGAGGTAGGTGACCTTGAAAGCTCCCGCTTCCAGGACAAGGATCGTTTCTTCGTCGAAGGCCTGCCCGTCCGCGTCGAATACAAGCGGGTCGATCGCGTGGAAGAACTGCTCGGAAAGGGCAGGGACGCCCTGCCGGTGCTCAAGGGCTCGGGAACCTACGCGCTCTACCGGCTCGAGAACGGTCCCATCCTCTTCGACCGTTCCGGGTGGCTCGCCGGAATCCGCTCGAGCCTCCGCTCCCTGCCCGGCGAATTCTGGGAGATGCTGCTCGAGGGTTTCCGTTTCAAGATGGAACACTATCTGTCGGATCTCGGCGCGGCCACCCTGACCGGGGACCCGTTCTTCTTCCACCTCTCGATGGCCGGCTTCCTCCGCTACGTCGCCGCGACGCTGTTCATGGCGAACCGCCGTTTCGAGCCGTCCAACCGGCAGGTTGACAGTCTGGTCAGGGCGCTTCCGAAGCTGCCGGACCAGTTCGAGGCGCGATGGACGAGCCTGCTCCGCTTCGACGGCTGAATCACCCCGGAACGCGCGTTCGGCATCGCGCAGCTG
>JAKLEE010000197.1 GCA_022703215.1 Spirochaetota bacterium
GCCGACCTGGCGCTGGCCGCCTCGGGCCGGCCCGCCGGCGACGGGCGCTACCGCTCCTTCCTCATCGAGACGCCGCCCACGGGCGACCGCGACCTCTTCGTATTCTCGGCCACCATCGTGCTGCAGTGGCTCGCGTTCCGCATGTCGGCCATCAAGATGGAGAGGCTCGACGCGCTCCGCGTCGCGGACCACGGCGTCCACCCGGACGTGCCGAAGAACGTGTCGAAGTCGATCACGGTGGACTGAGCGCGACCGGACCGCCCTCAGCGGCGGATGCCCCAGCCACGCGGGAAGAGGACCCCGGGCGCGGGCAGCGTGGACTGGATCGGGATGGCGTCGACCGAGTCGGGCCAGGTGTAGGGCAGCTTCCCCGTGAAGGGCGCGTCGCCGAAAAGGAGATCCGCGAGGCCGCCGGCCTCGGTGCCGGGCAGGAAGCCCGCGACGAAGGCCCTGCTCGACGCGAGGGCCTCGGCGATCATGATGGGCCGGCCCGAGAACAGCACCGTCAGCGCCGGGACGCCCGCCGCCTCGAAAGCCCGGAGGTACCCGAGGTCGGCGGGACGGAAGGCGAGGACGCGGTCGTCGCCCTGACCCTCGGCGTAGGGCCGCTCCCCGCTCGCGACGATGGCCAGGTCGCCTTCCTTCGCCATGCCGGCGACGGCCTCCGGATCCTCGACGACGACGATTTCCACTCCGGGCCCGCCCACCTCGCGGAGGGCTTCCACGAGGCTCGTGCCGGGCACCGCGTTGCCCGAGACTCCCTGCCAGGTGAGGGTCCAGCCGCCGCACTGGAGCCCGACGTTGTCCGCCGCCGAGCCGGCGAGCAGGATGCGGCCCTTCCTCGGCAAAGGCAGGAGTCCTTCGTCCTTGAGCAGGACCTGCGATTCCCGCACAGCCCGCCTCGCGACGGCGCGGTGTTCGGGGCTTCCGACCGCGAGGAGCAGGCTCCGCTCGGCCCAGGGGCGCTCGAAGAGGCCGATCCGGAATTTCGTCTCGAGGATGCGGAACGCGGCGTCGTCGATCCGTTCCACGGCAACCTCGCCCGCGCGGACGAGGCCCAGCAGGGTGTCGATGAAACCCTTGTAGTCGTCCGGCACCATCACGAGGTCGATGCCGGCGTTGATCGCGAGCTTCACCTGGGTGGCGGGGTCGCCGGGGGCCTCGCGCACGCCGGCCCAGTCGGAGACGACGATGCCCTTGAAGCCGAGCTCGCCTTTGAGCACCTCCGTGATCAGGTAGCGGTTCTGGTGCATGGGCTGCCCGTTCCAGCTCGAGAACGAGACCATGACGGAGCCCACCCCCGCCTCGAGCGAAGGGAGGTAGGGGAAAAGGAAGAGCGAGCGGAGCGTCGCCTCGTCCGCCTGGAGGTCGCCGCGGTCGACACCGCCCTCCGTCCCGCCGTCGCCCAGGTAATGCTTCGCGGTGGCGAGTATGGAGTCGGCGGCGGAGCCTTCCTGGAAGCCGCGGACCGCCGCCTCGCCGAGGAGGCCGGCCAGGACCGGGTCCTCGGAGTAGCCTTCGTAGGTTCGGCCCCAGCGTATGTCCCGAGCGGGCGCCACGCAGGGGGCGAAGGTCCAGTCGACGCCGGTGGCCGCGACCTCGATCGCCGTGACGCGGGCGGCCTCGCGGACCAAGGCTGGGTTGCGCGTGGCCCCCATGCCGATGTTGTGCGGGAAAATGGTCGAACCGCGGACGTTGTTGTTGCCGTGGACGGCGTCGATGCCGTAGATCATGGGGATGCCGAGGCGGCTTCCGAGCGCGGCCTTCTGGTAGCGGTCGTACATGTCGGCCCAGGCCGCGGGGGTGTTCGCCCGCGGGCCAGAGCCGCCGCCCGAAAGGAGCGACCCGAGCCCGTAGGCCCCGATGTCCTCCTCGGCGCCGAGAAGGTAGTCCCGGGCCACCTGGGTCATCTGGCCGACCTTCTCCTCGAGCGTCATGCGGGACAGGAGGTCGCGGGCCCTTGCCTCGGGGCTTGCCTCGGGATTCCGGCAGACGGCGTCGGCGGGTATGGCGCCGGTGGCCAGGGGGACCGGGAGCGGCCCACCCGGGGCTGGCTCCGCGGCCGGCACGCCCGCCATTCCCGCGGCGCCGGTCCGGATCGCGGCGGAGGAACAGGCCCCGCCCGAGAGGAGGATGCCAAGCGCCGAGAGGAAGATCGCGCCGAGGGCGTGGCGAGACGCCCGCGAAGCGCGCCCCGACGGGCGCGCCGGCCGCCGGGCCGCGGGAAGGCCTTCCCCGGCCCTCGCGATCGCGCCGCTCACCGCGCCGCCCCCGGAAGGCCCGCTTCCACGGCGCGCGCGCGGGAGAGGGGGATTTCCGGACCCGGGCATTCCTCCCAGCCCTCGGGGCCGAGTATCCTCAGCCACGGCCGCTCCGCCGCGACGTAGCGGAAGGGGACGCGGCCATAGGTGAACTCCAGGCCCCCTTCCCGTTCGAGCTCGCGCGGGTCGAGGAGGACAGGCTCGAGGAAAAGCCGCCCGCCGCGCCAGCGCAGGCCGAGCTCGTTCCAGCGCGCGAGGATCTCCTCCTTGACCTGGCCCGTCATGCCCGGTTGCTGGGCGCCGCGGCCCGCCGGCGTGTGGGAATAGGGATCCGCCGGGAAGGCCCCGTACTCGGCGGCCGTCTTCCGGTACCCGATGCCGGCCTGGATGGCCCGGTACCTGGCCTTGAGCTCGCCCAGCGCGGGCGAACCGGCCGCGGCCGCGGCGAAGCAGGCTTCGGAGGTGGCGAGGAGCAGCTTGGCGACCATGTGCCAGTAGATGGAGCCGAGACCTTCGAAGGCGAACATTGTGCCGGAGCGCCCTGTGAATTCCCGGTGCCGCAGCAGGCGCTCGTAGTGGTCCGCCAGCCCGGGACCCGCCGGGTCGCCGGCCAGGGCCCGCTCGACGTCGTGGCGGTTGGCCATGGCGGGCGCGAAGCGCGTCGTCCCGTCCGCCTGCCGTTCGAGCACGCCGCCGCCGCCGGCCTCGAGGAGCCGCCCGACCAGCGGCAGGGCCATGGCTTCCGCGTCGAGGACGTTGCGCTCCAGGAAGCCCGGCAGGGCGCGGTCGGGATAGAGGAGGTAGCTCCGTCGGTCCTCCACGTAGAGCTCGCTCGAGGCGAGCGCGGCGAGGACCTCCGCGGACTCCTCCGGCGAAAGGAGGCCGCTCCCGAGCACGGCCACCTGTCCCTCGAGCATGAGGTGGAGCCGGTCGACCTCGACCCCGCCCGGGACGGGACGCATCAGGTTGTAGCTGTGCCATAGCCCGTCGCTCCGGCGGTTCGCGCGGAGCGTGGCGTCCGCCAGGGCGAGGAGCCCCTCGACGAAGGCGCGGAGGCGTCCCGCGGGCAATCCGACCCGCTCCGGCGCCGGGATCTCGGCGCCCGCCTCGGCGAGGAGCGAGGCCCTGTCCGCGAGAGCGTAGCGGGCGCTCCGCCAGGCGTCCATGACGGGGCCGACCGCGTCCATCCACGATTTGCGGGCCGCGGGGTCGTCGACCGCGCGCGGGGGAGTCGCGGCGAGGACGGCGGCGAAGGCGGAGACCGCGGCCGCGCTCTCCGCGGCGAGCTCGACCGGCGCGTCGAGGCAGGGCAGGGTCCGGAGGAACAAGAGAAGGCGGCGCAGCTCGGCGAGACTCACGAGGGAGAGGCCCCAGCCGACCAGGGCGTTGTTCGCGTCGTTCCACTCGGGCCGCTGGGTGTTGAGCCAGAGCCCGCCGCCGGGCACCAGGTTGCCCGCCTTGGCGATGACGATGGCGACGAGCTTGTCGGAGAGGCTCGCGAGCAGGGGTTCCCCGCCGGGGCCGGGCACGAGGCGCCCGTCGGCGCCGAGCGCCTCGGCGCGCGCCAAGGCGCGGCGGTGGGCGGCCGCGTCGAAGCGGATGCCCGACTTCGGCCGTTCGAGGAGCTCGGCATTGGGGCGGATGCGATAGGGCACGTCCGCGAAGGTGAAAGCGCGCTCCCCCCAGAGCCGCCCGGCGAATCCGGGCTCCCTGGCCTCGGCCGCCTCGAGGAGCTTGAGGAGGTAGATCACCTGGTGGTCGCCCCAGTAGCCGATGTAGCTCCAGGGATCCTCCTCGTCCACGACCTCCCAGTCCACGCCCGAGCGCCCGATCCGGTACGGATTGTGCCCGTCCGCCGTCATGGCGGAGAGGAAGGTGGCGATGAAGGACTCGGCGTATTCCGGCTCGGAGGCCAGGAGCGCTTCCCAATTCTGGAAGATGTCGCGCCAGTTCCCCTGGTAGTCGACGATGCGCCGGCCGCCCGGGTCGCGGACCCGGACCGAGAAGCGGTTCCAGGGCCGGCTCGGGTCGCCATGGCGCCGGCTCCAGGTCAGCGGCAGGTACTCGCGCGCGAGGCGGCGGAGGCCGGGGTCGGCGTCGCGCAGGGCCTCGATGACGGCCGCGCGACCGGTCCGCTCCGGCAGCGCGGCGAGGGCCTCGGCCAGGCGCGGCGCCAGGCGCCGGTTCCGCGACGCGGCGAACTCGAGGAGGTCCGCCTTGTCCCACGCGGCGCCGTCGACGAAGACGCCGCCTCGCATGATGTTGAAGAGCACGTCGGACGCGTGGTGGGCGGCGGCCATCGGGTCGCCGGAGGACTGGAGTCCGTCCGCGCGCGCGACCAGGCCCCTGACGCCCTCGTCGTTGGCCTCGAGCGCGGCCTCGATCGCCGCGTCGTCCGGCCCGCCCCGCTCGAGGGCGGCGGCGAGCTCGGCGACCCGCGCCTGGGAGCGCGGCCCGTCGAGCACGAAGCGCCAGGCGAGGGTTTCCCCGCCGAGCTCCGCCTCGAAGGCGCGGAGGAAGGCGCCGCGCGCGCCGCGGACCAGGGTTTCCGCGACCGGCGCGCGTCCGGCGCAGAAGTCCGCTATCTGTCCGGAGGAGAGGAGTCCCGTCGACGCGAGGCGGCGTCCGCCCGCGAAGGCCGGCCCGGCGGACCAGGCCAGGTTCGCCTCGAAATTCTCCTTCGGCTCGGCGCGGTCCCAGATCTTGGCGTAGAGCGTGTGGATCCC
>JAKLEE010000198.1 GCA_022703215.1 Spirochaetota bacterium
TGGCGCGCCGGGGACTCAGACGCGCCGGTAGCGGAATTCGCCGAGGATGCCGCTTCCGCGCGCTTCGCGCCTCCCGGACCGGGGGACTACCTCTGGGGAGTGGAGGCGGCGGACGGGGCGGCCGCCCGCAGGCGGTTCAGGGTGCTGGCGGCCCTGGCCGCGCCCGATCTGGAAGCGCCCGAGGCCGGCGCGGCTGTCGAGGTGCCGGAAAGCCGGTCGCTCGTCCTCGAGTGGAAGCCGGTCGATGGCGCGGTCTCGTATCGCGTGACGGTCCGCCGGGCGGCGGACGGTGAGGGCGCGCTCGAACGCAGGTCGGACTCGACGGAGCTCGAAATCCGCGGAAGCTCACTCGAAGCGGGCGAGTACCTCTGGCGCGTGGTCGCGGAGGCGAAGGATCCTGACGGGAATCCGCGCTACGGACCGCCTGCATCGGCCGTGTTCTCCGTTTTCAGGGGCGGCCCGCTCGCGGCTCCGGCGCCGCTCCGGCCGGCCGCCGGAGCCACGCTGGACCTGAGCCGCGCGAGCTCGCTGGATTTCGCGTGGTCCTCCGTGGCCGGCGCCAACCGTTACGAACTCGAGCTCCGCGACGCGCGCGGCCGTCTCGTCGTGCGCCGCACGACGACGTCGGCCTCGTGGTCTTTCACCGAACTCGCCCGCCTCGACAAGGGCCGGTATTCCGTCTCCATCGCGGCCTCGTTCGTGGCCGGCGACGGCGTGCGCGAGCGGTCGGGGCCGCCGGCATCCTGGACCTTCACCCTTTCCGCGGACGATCCGAAAGCCGCGCCCGTGCTGGTCTCGCCGAAGGAAATCTATGTCCTCGACGAGTAGCGGCGCCGGAGCGCGGGGACGCAGCGCACGCTTCGCGATAGCGACCGCCTTCGCCTTCGCCTTCGCTTTCCTTGCGCTCGCGCCGCGGGTGTACGCGGAAGCCTCGCCGGTCCGGCTGGAGTGGACGGGCATCGAAGGCGCCCGGAGCTACCTCGTTGAAATCCGCGCCGCGGGCGGCACCGGCCTCGTCTTCTCCGCGTCCGCCGTCGAGCCCCGGATCGAGGCGCCGCTCGTTCCCGGCGAGTACGAGATCCGCGTGTCCGCACTCAACGTCTTCGGCAAGGCGGTCGCCTCGGGCGAATGGACCGCGTTTTCCGTCCGCGCCACCGCCCGGCTCGAGGAGGCCACGCTGGTATCTCCTCCGGTGCCGGATCCGTCGGATCCCGCCCGGATCGTCATCCGGGTCCTAGTCGCCGGTGCCTTGCCCGATACCGTCGCGAGGCTCGAGGGGCAGGGCGTCCGGATCGAGGCGACGGGAGTCGAATCCGGAGAATCCGGGCTCGACGCCAGCTTCGACCTTGCGGGCGCCCCCGCGGGCGATTACGATCTCGTGTTGGAGAATCCCGGGGGCTATTCCGCCAGGATCGCCGCCGCGGTCCATGTCGCTGACGCGGAACCCGAACCCGAACCCGAACCCGAACCAGAACCAGAACCAGAGCCTGAGCCTCAAGCGGAGCCGGAACCCGAACCAGGTACGGGGACAGAGCTCGCGGCAGGGATTGGGCTCGAGGCGGAAGCGGCACCGGCACCGGAGCCGGTGCCCGAGCCCGAGCCCGTGGCGGGGACAGAGCCCGAAGCGGATTCGGAACCGGAGTCGGCGGTGGGGACAGAGTTCGAAGCGGAAGCGGGACCGGAGCCGGTGGCGAGGACAGAGCCCGAGCCGGAATCGGCGTCGGCGTTAGGGACAGAGCGCGAGCCTTCGCCAGTATCAGAACCAGAAACGGATCCGATTGCACAACCCGAGTCAGGCGCGGTGGCGTGGGAGGCCGGACCTGATTCCGTCGAAAGCCGACCCCGCGAGCCCCTTCCGCTTCGTTACGAGATCTCGGTCGGCTGGCGACCCGCAATCGCGCTCGACGCCGATTGGGGAGGCTCCTACGGACCGGGTTGGGCGGGCGTCGAAACATCCCTTGGCGTTCGGTTCGCGGAGCCCGCCCCATCATGGCTCCGCGTCATCTCGGTCGAGCTGCGGATGGACGGTTTCCGCCTTCCCGGTATCACGGGCGCCTTCATCGAGTCGGCGGAGACGCTCGCCATGGCCGCCTCGCTCGAACTCTGCGCATCGTGGCGCCCCCTCGATTGGCTGGAGCTCGCGGCGCGGGGCGGCGGCGCCATATTCGCCACGCACGTGACGCGCTCAGGTCTGATCGGCGATTTCGACGCGTGGAGCCTGGGCGACCCTGCCGCCCAAGGGTCTCTCTCGGCCCGCTTCGCTCTCGGACGCTTCCTGTTCGAGACGGGCTGCGCATGGCAGCACGTCTTCTACCTCGACGTACCGGCCGACTTCTTGAGGCCCTTCCTCCGTCTCGGCTGGAGCTTTGGAGGCTGAAGCCGCCTTACTCGCGTTCCATGGCGCCGATGGACCACGGGCTCGTACGAAGCGTCCCCACCAGGTCCAAGTCCTCGTCGACCGCAGCCGGGTCGGGATTCTCCGTCCCGCCGATCGCGAGCGCGTCGCCCTCGGGGGAAGCGGCGGGCGTCCAGTCCATCGCGGCGAAAAGCGCGTGGTCGACGATGCCGGAAAGGTTTCCGGCGAGGGCCGTATCGAGCGCGGCGAGGTCCGTCGTCAGGTGATTGTAATCGGCGGAGATGGCAAGATTGCTCGCGCCGCCGGATGCCGCGAGGACGGTGTTGAAGATGGTCGGCGTGATCGCCCCGCCTCCTGCCGAATCGAGCTCGAGGGCGAGTGAGGTGTCGCCGTCCGCGACGACGCTGTTTCCGAACATTCGGAGTTCGACCGTCTCCCCGGTATCCGCCACGATCTCCACGCCGACAGCGTCGACCATCCCTGCCGCTTCACCGGGTTTCCGGGCCATGATCACGTTCGAGGCGAGGTAGACCAACGGCGAGCCGCCGTCCACCAAAACGCCGCGCACCGTGCCGCCATCCGTCGCGCCTTCGCCCCCCCAAATCCGGTTGCGGAGCAGGACCAGGTCGGCGCCGCCGATCGATCGGAGGCCGACGGAGGCTTCATCGCCTTTACCGCCCGCAAGGATACTGTCGAGTAGTTCGAAACGGCCGGAACCTTCGACGCTTATGGCCGTGGTCATTCCAGCGTTTGGCGGTGTTACGTTCGCAAACGTGACGTTCTCGACGCGTACGAGTTCGGTGACAGTGGGGTCAATGGAGAGGACGCTTTCGAAAATCGGGTCGTTCGGTGGATTACGGATCAGCTTTGTGTCCTCCGGCGCGCCAGTCCGGGCTACGAAGCCCGGGCTCCACCCACCGCTGAGATGTATGGCTCCGGAGACTGTGAGACCGTCAGGATCGGTGTAGCTGGTTCCCGAAGCTACGCGGACCTTGACCATACGATCGCCTGACAGGTACAGATTGGCGAATGATGAGGCGATATCGATCGCGGGCTGGAGGCTCAGGAAGGGTAGCTCGGGTGTGCCCGCATTCCCGTCGTCGCCTGTTGTCGCCACATGGACCGCGAACGAGTAGGCGTCCGGATTGACGGCCGCCGCCGCCTGCGCGCCCCAGGCGTTCGCCGCGCGGATCCGCACATTCCAGGGCCCGAGGGGAAGGTCTTCCCCGCCGTACGCCGCGCCCGGGGCCGCGGGAGGCGATCCGTCCACCGTGTAGGCCACGTCGGTGTCGGAATCGCCGCCCTCGAGCGTCGTCTCCGCGAAGGGAAGGTATTCTCCGGGAGCGGCCGCGGCGTAGACGTTCGGCGCCGCGTTCACCTCGGCGGCGACGGGATTGAAACGCACCGTGGTCTGCAGGCCCGAGCTGACCAGGGCCGGCAGGGCGGCGCCCCAGACGGCCACGCCGTCGGCGAGCACGCGGGCGCGGACCAGGTAGCGGCCGGGGGCGAGATCGTGCGCGTCGCCGCCGAACCAGGTTCCGGCGATCCCTGTGCTGACCGGGGTGTCCGCGTTCGTGCCATCAAGGTTATCGATCTCGTATTCGACGGTCACCGCCGGATCGAGGCGGTTCCCGTAGCCGTCGCCGGGGCCGACCACGACGCCGTCCGGCCACCAGGCGGTCACCACGATCGAACCGACACCTGTCTCGGGGAGCTCGAGCGCGAGCTCGGCGCGCTCGTCGTTCCAGTCAACGGTGTAGCTGAAGCTCGTGCTGCTCGCGACGTCGCCGAGCCCGTCGAGCGCCTCGACCGTGAAGGTCCACTCGCCGAGCGCGAGGGCTTCCGGCGTGGTCACCAGCGCCCCGCCCTGGCTCGCGGCGCCGGGCAGCTCCGCCGGCCCGTAGACCGCCCCGTCGGGACCCCAGCCCGAGACGCGGTAGGCGGCGATGCCGTCGAGCGAGGGCAGGGCGAGCGCGGCCCGTTGCCCGGCCTCCGCGGTCGGGGCGGCGGCGGGGCCGGCGTTTTCCAGCAAGGGTTGGGCGCAGGAAGCGAGCGTGGCGAGGAGGCAGGCCGCGAGTGCGAGGGGAGGAATTTTAGCAGGATCGCGCCTACTCATCCGTCACCTCGAAGACCCAGTCGACGGTGGCGAGGGCGCCGTCGGCCGCCACGACGCCGGTCAGGATGTAGCGCCCGATGGCGAGGATGCCGGTATCGCTCAAAGCGCCACCGACGGAGATGGTCCCGTCGGGGGTGCCGTCGCTTACCTGTTCACCGTTCAGGTACCAGCGATAGGCAGGAGTTCCGGTGAGCGTATGGGAAATGGTCGCGTTGCTGGGGGGATCACCTTGCGTCGACCAGGCGATCGTCGGCGGGAGCACCGCGTCCCAGGTCGCCGTCCCGTCCGGCGGCGCGTCGGGCAGCTCAATCGAAACCTGGAAGGTGACCGGCCGCGCTGCGGCGGAGCCGGGCTCAAGCGAGACGCGCGCGCAGGAGCCTGCCGCCGCCAGGCCGGTCAGGCAGAGAAGTGCTAGCGCGAAGCGCGGACGCGTCATGATTCTTCAAACATAGTGCGGCGGCGGTCGATGTTCACCCCGCACGAGGACAATTCACGCATCCGGT
>JAKLEE010000199.1 GCA_022703215.1 Spirochaetota bacterium
GTCGGAGCCCTTGCCGTTCCGCTCGCGCCCCTCGATCAGCTTCTTCGCGTTGTCCCAGGCGCCGCCCGAGTTCGACATGAAGATGGCCAGGAGCACGCCGGAAAGGGTGGAGCCGGCGAGGAGGCCGGCGAGCATCGGGATGCCCCCGAGGAAGCCGACCAGGACCGGCGCCGCCGCCGCGAGGGTCCCCGGAAGGATCATACGCCTGAGCGCCGAGCGCGTCGAGATGTCGACGCAGGCGGTGTAGTCGGGGGTCTCGGTCTCGAGCAGGATGCCGGGCCGCTCGCGGAACTGTCGCCGGACTTCCTCGATCATGGCGAAGGCGGAGACGCCGATGGCGTCCATGGCCAGGGCCGAGAAGAGGTAGGGGATCATGCCACCCAGTAGGAGGCCGACCAGGACCGGCACCTGGATGACCGCGAGCGCGCCTTCGTCGAGGAAGCCGGAGGCCTGGATGAAGGCGGAGAAGAGGATGATGGCGGTGAGCGCGGCCGAGCCGATGGCGAAGCCCTTGCCGATGGCCGCCGTGGTGTTGCCGACCGCGTCGAGGTGGTCGGTGTTGTCGCGCACCTCGGGCGGCATGGCGGCCATGACCGCGAGCCCGCCGGCGTTGTCGGCGATGGGGCCGTAGGCGTCGACCGAGAGCTGGATGCCGAGGGTGACGAGCATGCCGAGCGCGGCGATGCCGACGCCGTAGAGGCCGGCCAGCTCGAAGCTGCCGAGCAGGGCGCCGGAGATGACGAGGATGGGCGGCAGCGTGGAGAGCATGCCGACGCCGAGCCCGGTGATGATGGTGGTGGCCGCGCCCGTGTCGCAGCTTTTGGCGATCTTGAGCACCGGCTTGGTGGAGGTGCCGGTGAAGAACTCGGTCAGGACGCCGATGGCGACGCCCGAGGCCAGTCCGAGCACGGTGGCCAGGAACACGCGCAGGGCGCCGACCTGGACGCCGTCCGCGAGGCCGTAGGCTCCGCCGCCCATGGCCCAGGCGGTGACGGGGTAGAGGGCCGCCGCGGCGATGGCGGCCGCTCCGAAGCTGCCCGCGTTGAGGGCGCGCTGCGGCGAGCCGCCTTCGCGCACCCGCACGAAGAGCGAGCCGAGGGCGCTGGCCGCGACGCCGACGGCGGCGAGCAGGATGGGCAGGAAGGCGAGGCGCAGGCGGAGCTCGTCGGAAGCTCCGGCGGCCGCGGCGCCGAGCACGACGACGCCGACGATCGAGCCGACGTAGGACTCGAAAAGGTCGGCGCCCATGCCCGCGACGTCGCCCACGTTGTCGCCGACGTTGTCCGCGATGACCGCGGGGTTGCGCGGGTCGTCCTCGGGGATGCCCGCCTCCACCTTGCCCACGAGGTCGGCGCCGACGTCGGCGGCCTTGGTGAAGATGCCGCCGCCCACGCGGGCGAAGAGGGCCATGGCGCTGGCGCCGAGCGAGAAGCCGGAGAGGACGGGGAAGACGGTGTCGTGGAGGACGGGGAGCCCGTCGCCGAAGAGGGCGGCGGCGCCGGCGACGATGGCCGCGATGCCGAGCAGGGCGAGGCCCACCACGGTCATGCCCATGACGGAGCCGCCTGCGAAGGCGACCTTGAGGGCGGGGCCGAGGCCGCGCGTGGCCGCCTGGGCGGTGCGCGAGTTGGCGGCGGTGGCCACCTTCATGCCGAACCAGCCGGCGGCCGCGCTCGTGACGGCGCCGAGCGCGAAGGCGAGGGCCTGGAGCCGGAGGTTCCCCTCGTTCGCCAAGGCCAGGAAGGCCCCGACCACGAGCACGAAGGGCGCGAGGACCTTGTATTCGCGTTTGAGGAAGGCGACGGCGCCTTCCGCTATGTAGCCGCCGATGCGCGCGAGGTTCGGGGCTTCGACGGTCTGGCGGTAGATCCAGGCGGCGCGGAAGGCCGCGTAGGCGAGCGCGAGGAATCCGGCGCAGGCGGCCGCGATGAGGGCGACGGTCATGGAACCTCCTGGTCGCTCTCCCCGTTCCACGATGGGGGAGCGACGAAAGTATAAACTCGGGAAGCGGCCGCGCAAGCGCGAAACGGCAGCCGGGGGGCGGGCGGCGCGGGCGGCGGCATTGCGGGAAGGGCCCGCGCCTTGTATCCTGTAAGCATGCCAAGCGAAGCGCCGCTTTCGCCCGTCCTGCACCACCGCGCCGAGCGCCTCGTCTATCCGGCGCTCTCGCGGCGCGCGGGGGGGCTCTCCATCGGGGTCAACCTGTTCCCCGAGGGCAAGGTGTGCGACTTCGACTGCCCCTACTGCGAGGTGCCGCCGGCCCGCGCGCCGGTGGCGAACGGCACGGGGGAAATTCCGGGCGTGCCGCCGGCCGGACGCATCGACCTGGCCGAACTGCGCGCGGCCCTCGACTCGACGCTCGCGCGCGCCCCGGGGCGCTTCGGGGTGCCGGTCATCGACATCTGCTTTTCCGGCGACGGCGAGCCGACCCTCTCGCCCGACTTGGTCCCCGCGCTCGCCATCGCGGCGGAGGCGCGCGACCGCCTGGCGCCGACGGCCAGCCTCGTGCTCATCACCAACTCCGCATCGCTCGGCGACGCCGCCCTCGCGCGCGCGCTCGCGGACGCCGTCGACCGCTTCGGCCTCGACATCTGGGCCAAGCTCGACGCCGACAACGAGGTCCGCTACCGCGCCGTCAACGCGGGCGCGCGGAGCTTCGACAAGGTGGCGCTCGCCCTCCGCGACTTCTCGCGCGAGCGGCCGGTCACCCTGCAGTCCATGTTCTGCTCCATAGACGGCAAGGCGCCGGCCGCGCGCGACATCGAGGGCCTGCTTTCATTGGCGGCGCGGCTCCGGGAGTCGGGCAGCCGCTTCCGCGAGTACCACATCTACACGCAGGCGCGGCCCGCCTTTTCGGGCCGCACCGCGCCGCTCGCCGACCAGGACCTGCTCGTCATCGGCGAGCGCGCGTCCGAGGTGCTGCCGGGACTCCGGGTGCGCGTGTTCGGGGAGCTGTCCGAACTGCTGCCCTGAACCTGCGCCCGCCTTCCTCACCCCGCTTTCTTCAACCCGCATCCAGCCTGCCTTCCGCCGCCAGCGCGTGGGCTTCGAGGCCCTCGAGCCGCGCGAGGGTCGCCGCGTCGCGGGCGAGTGCCGCCGCCTCCGCGCGCCCGTCGAGGCGCAGCCAGGAGCGCTGCCTGAGGAAGTCCGCCACCGAGAGCCCGCCCGAGCGGCGCGCCGCGCCACCGGTGGGCAGGCAGTGGTTCGGCCCCGCGCCGTAGTCCGCGAGCGCCTCCGCCGCGAGGCCTCCCTCGAAGACGGCACCCGCGTGGCGGATCCGGGCGCGGAGCGAAGCGGTGTCGCGCGCGTGGATGGCCAGGTGCTCCGGGGCGAGCGCGTCGGCCAGGGCGACGAGGGCGTCGCCCGATCCGGCGACGCAGGCGAAGCCGCCTGAGAGCGCGGCGCGGGCGGCACCTGCATTGTTCGGCGCGAGTCGGGCAAGCACAGCGTCCAGCTCACGTTCCACCGCCTCGACGAAGCGCTCCGAGGCGCAGGCGAGCCAGACGCGGGCATCCGGGTCGTGCTCCGCCTGCGCGGCCAGGTCGAGGGCCGCGAGGCGCGGGTCGGCCGCGTCGTCGGCCAGGACCAGGAGCTCGCTCGGGCCCGCGATCGAGTCGATCCGGACGCGCGCCGCGGCGAGGCGCTTGGCCGCCGCCACCCAGCGGTTGCCGGGGCCGACTACCACATCGCACGGGGGGATGCGTCCGCAGCCGAGCGTGAGCGCGGCTATGGCGTGGGCGCCGCCTGCGGCCAGAAGGGCATCCGCGCCCGCGAGCGCGCAGGCGGCAAGGGTGGCCGGGGCGGGGCGGGGCGAGGCGACCAGCACCTCGCGGACGCCGGCCACGCGCGCGGGAATGACGGTCATGAGGACGGTGGAGGGCAGGGGATGGCGGCCGCCTGGTACGTAGCAGCCCGCGCGCTCCACCGCGAGCCAGTCCCAGCCGGAGCGGCCGCCGGGCACCGCCACGGAGCCGGGGACGAAGGCGGCGAGCTGGGCGCGCGCGAAGGTCTCGACCCGGGCGGCCGCGGCCTCGAGTGCCGCGCGGACCGGCGGCTCGAGCGAGGCGAGCGCTCGGAAGAAATCCCCGGGGCCGTAGACGGCGAGGCCGTCTTCCCCGCGCGGGGCGTCGGGCGCCGCGTCGCCGAAGCGTTCGACCGCGGCCGCGAGCGCCTCGCTTCCTCCTTCCGAGATTTCACGGTAGGCCGCGGCCGCGAAGGCGTCCGCTTCGGCATCGCCCCGGTCGGCGCCGGCCGCCGTCAGGGCTTCGTCGAGGCTGACGCGGCGGAAACGGAACGGTGCCCTTCCGTCCGCGGTGGAAGGGGAGCCGTCGAGCCGAGCACGCCGCGCGCCGCCTAGTGGATTCCCGCCGGACATGCCGCCTCCCTTCCCGCCGGGGCGGGTTTCGCGTCGCCGGGACGGCGCGTCAGCTTCCGGGCGCGCCGGTCGAGGACGCGCTCGACCTCGGAGAGCCGGCCGCCCGCGGCCGCGAGGGCGACCAGGGCGAAATAGAAGAGGTCGGCAGCTTCCTCGGCGGCTCGTTCCGGGCTTTCGGCCTCCGCGAGCTCGCCCGCCTCTTCCACGAGCTTCGCCGCGAGCAGGCCCTCTTCCTCGAGGAGCCTCCGCGTGTAGGAACCCTCGGGCGCGGCGGCCATCCGGCCGATGACCGTGCGCTCGAGGAGCGAGAGGCCTCCGTCGTTCCCGAAGCAGCTTCGCGTCCCGACGTGGCAGAAGCCCGTCCCCTCCTGCCGCACCGTGAACGCGAGCGCGTCGCGGTCGCAGTCTACCTCGACGCGGACGAGGACCTGCCGGTTGCCGGAGGATTCGCCCTTGCGCCAGAGTCCGCGCTTGCGCGAGCGGTAGACCCCCGCGCCCGTCTCGAGGGCTTCGCGGAGGCTTTCCGCGTCGGACCAGGCGAGGCCGAGGGAAAGGCCCCGCTCGTCCCG
>JAKLEE010000002.1 GCA_022703215.1 Spirochaetota bacterium
AAACTCGAACTACGGTGACGCCACGTCGCTCCTGACTCAGATCATCGAGTCGGCGACGCGGCTCACCGAGGGCGAGGCGTCGAGCCTCATGCTCCGCAATCCGGAGGACGGCAGGCTCTACTTCGAGATCGCCCTCGGCCCCAAGGGCCGCGAGGTCAAGAAGTTCTCCGTCAAGCCGGGCGAGGGCATCGCCGGGTGGGTGGCCGAGCACGGGCAGTCGCTCATCGTCAACGACGTCGACACCGACGCCCGCTTCACCGGCGAGATTTCCAAGTCGATCGGCTTTCCCACCTGGTCCATACTCGCGGTGCCCATGCTCGTGCGCGAGCGCCTCGTGGGCGTCATCGAGATCCTCAACAAGAAAGGCAAGAAGTACTTCACGCAGGACGACCTCCAGTGGCTGGAGGTATTCGCCGTGCAGGCGGCCATCGCCATCGAGAACGCGCGCTTCCTCGAGAAGGCGCGCGAGGAGATCGGCTTCCTGCGGAACCAGATCAGCGCCGACAAGGGCTGGCACACGCTGGTCACGCAGAGCGCCGTCATGGCCGAGAAGCTCGACCTGATCGACCGTGTGGCGCGCACCGAATCGTCCGTGCTCATACTCGGCGAGAGCGGCACCGGCAAGGAGCTCTTCGCCGAGCAGGTCCACCTCCGTTCGAACCGCCGCTCGGGCCCCTTCGTCCGCGTGAACTGCGCGGCGCTGCCGGAGGGCCTCCTCGAGAGCGAGCTCTTCGGCCACGTCAAGGGCGCCTTTACCGACGCTGTGCAGAGCCGCAAGGGCCGCTTCGAGCTCGCCGACGGGGGCACCATCTTCCTCGACGAGATAGCCGAGGTGCCGATCAAGCTCCAGGCGAAGCTGCTCAGGGTGCTCCAGCAGAAGACCTTCGAGCCGGTCGGCTCGTCCGACTCGATCACGGTCGACGTCCGCATCGTCGCCGCGACGAACCGGGACATCGAGGCGCAGGTCGAGAAGGGCGAGTTCCGCTCGGACCTCTACTACCGGCTCAACGTCCTTCCCATCTACATCCCTCCGCTCAGGCAACGCAAGGAAGACATCCCGGTCCTCGCCGACCACTTCCTCAAGCGCTTCTCGCGCGAGACCAAGAAGTCGTTCTCCGGCTTCACCGATTCCGCGATGGACCTGATGCTGTCCTATCCCTGGCCGGGCAACGTGCGCGAGCTCGAGAATGCCGTCGAGCGCGCCTGCGTCATCGCCTCGGAGAACAGGATCCACGACCGCGACCTCCTGGTGGGCGACCGCGGCACCTCGCAGGACGCCTACAAGGGCAAGAGCCTCAAGGACGCCCTCGTCATCTTCAAGAAGCACTTCATCCGCCGCGCCCTCGACGAGCACGAGTGGAACCAGACCGAGACGGCCAAGGTGCTGGACATCCAGCGCACCTACCTCTCGAGGCTGATCAAGGAACTTTCGATAGCGAATCCCAAGGAGTGACATCATGGCCGCACAGAAGCCCGACAAGGGCGCGGAGAGGGACCAGGGCGCCGAGCCCGGTCTCGCCGCGAAACTCAACGACTTCCTCCGCAGAAACCGGGTGGCGGCCTTCGCCGTCCTCGTGACGCTGGTCGTCGGCATTGCAGGCGTCGCCGTCTGGTCCGTGGTCTCGGAAGCCGCCGACGCCAAGGCGGCCCTCGCCGTCGAGGCCGCCGACGCCTCCTTCGCGGCCTGGACCTCCGCTCCCGACGCCGCCGCCAAGTCGGATCTCGAGGCGACGCTGCGCGCCGAGCTCGAGGCCCTCTCCGCCCGTTACGGAACCGACTGGCCCGGCCTCCACGCCGAGCTCCTCGCGGCGCGCATGGTCGCCGAGGCCGGCAAATGGGCCGAGGCCGAGAGCCTCTACGCCGCGCTCGCCCGCAAGGCTCCCGCGACCAGCCATGTGGGCCCCGCGGCCTACCGCTACGCCGCCGACGCGGCCGAGCGTGCCGGCGCCAATGACCGTGCCGCAACCCTGCTGAACGAATTCCTCGCGGCCTGGGAAGGCAAGGCACCCGGCGCCGAGCGCGCGCACCTCGCGCTCCTCCGGCTCGCCGAGGCCGTCCGCGACTACGCGGCCGCCCGCGAGCAGTACGAGGTCATGGTCTCGCGCTATCCCGATTCGGATTGGACAAAGCTCGCGGCCAACCGTATACTCTACCTCGAATCGCAGGGTCTCCTGGACTAGGGGTTTTCCACGCGGAAGCGGCCCGGGGCGACCCGGGCCTTTTTCTTTATACGGAGGTCAGCATGGCCAAGCGCCGCTCGAAATTCTTCGAGACGAGGTACTTCGCTTTCGTGATCGGCCTGGTCCTGTTCCTGGCGTTTTTCGCGGTGGGAACCTGGACCGTCTGGCTCGAAGGCCTCGAGCTTGCCGCCTTCGATTCCCATTTCAAGCTCAAGGAAAACATCCAGCAGAGCTCCTCGCAGGTCGGAGCCGAGAGCACGACCCGAAGCCACCGCATATCGGAGGACATCCTGATCATCGGGGTGGACTTCAACTCGCTCTCCCGCTACGGCCGTTGGCCGTTCCCCCGCTGGCGGCACGCGGACCTGGTAAACGCCTTCTCGCGCATCACCGACCAAGCGAACCGCGAGCGCGCGCTCTTCATCGACGTGTTCTTCATCGATCCCGACCGGGTCGTCGAGGATGACGCGGCCCTCGTCGACGCAATAGCCGATTCCGGCAGGGTCTTCCTCGAAACCGTGCTAACCGACACCCCTGCGGGCATCGTCGACCAGCACGTGCTCTCGGAACGGCAGGCCATCCTGTACGAGGGCTGGGGCACGATACGCAACGTGCGCGGCGACTGGAAATCCATGCGCGAGTTCCTCGGCTACGAACCGCCGCTCCCCGATTACGCCGCCGCGGTGAAGGGTTACGGCCATGCCAATTTCATCGCCGACCTGGACGATGTATATCGAAGGCAGCCGCTCGTGCTCAAATCGAGCGAACTCATCGAGGAACTGTTGCTCGACGATCTCGCGCCGGGCTACGACGTCAACGCGGCGGCCTTCGAGAGGCTTTCGTGGACCGATACGGACGGCCTAACGCACGACGTGAAGCTCCCCCTGACGGCGCGCGAGCTCGAGCGCCTCGTGGAGGACATGACGGAGAACGCGCCTGTCGTCATCGAGGATATCGACGGCGACGGCGCCGCCGACAGGAGCTACCACGTCCTCCAGCGCTACAGGGATTTCTTCGTGCCCTCGATCACGCTCTCCCTCGCGCTCGATTACTTCGGCAAGACCCTCGACGATCTCGTCGTGGAGATCGGCAAGGAAATCGTCATCTCCGCGCCCATGAAGTGGGACGCTGATGAATCGGCCTGGTTGCCCTACAGGGTTCTGGTCAAGCCGGGCGTCTGGAACGAAGGGGAATTGATCGAGGAGGAGATATATCGGGCTGTGCCCGAGATCCGCATCCCGATCGACGGGCAAGGCCGCATGCTCGTCAATTTCATGGGCCGGCCCTCCGCCGACAGCCCTGACGGGGTCCAGACCTTCCCTGTGCGCTCTTACGCGGGCTACGCCGACAAGGCGCCTCCGGCGGATCCGGAAACCTGGCGCCGTCCGACAATGGCCGCCAAGGGCAAGATCCTGATGGTCGGAGCCTTCGCGCGCGGCGTCGCCCAGGACGAAAAGCCCACGCCCTATGGCCTGATGTATGGCATCGAGATGCATGCCAACGCGCTCAACACCATAATCATGGACAACTTCCTGCGCTACGCGCCAGCCTGGCTCGACGCGCTGGTGCTGTTCGCGATAATCATGCTCACCAGCCTCTACAGCTCGCGCATCTCCACCGTCTGGTCCTTCTTCCTGACCCTCTTCCTCGTATTCGCGTTGTTCATCGGGATCACGCTCACCTTCGACTACCGCCAGACGGTGTTCGCCTACGCCTCCCCGGCGCTCGGCTCGGTCTTCGCGTTCATCGCCATCGTCGCGTACCGCGCCTTCACCGAGGAGCGCGACAAGCGCATGATCCGCGACACCTTCGGCAAGTACGTAAGCCCCCGCGTCGTGGACCAGCTGGTCGAATCGCCACCCGAGCTCGGCGGCGTCGACAAGGAGCTCACCGTCTTCTTCTCGGACATCCGCGGCTTCACCACCTTCTCCGAGAACATGTCGCCGCAGGAACTCGTGAACCATCTGAACGTATACCTCGGCGCCATGACGGACCTCGTGCTGGAATATGGCGGCACGCTCGACAAGTACATCGGCGACGCCGTCATGGCCTTCTGGGGCGCGCCCCTGCCGCAAAAGGACCACGCGGTGCTGGCCTGCAAGTGCGCCCTCCGCCAGATGGAGAAGCTCCGCGAGCTCAACGCCGCCTGGCCCGAGCATAAGCGCATCAACATCGGCATCGGTCTCAATTCCGGCATCATGACCGTCGGCAACATGGGTTCCAAGATCCGCATGAACTACACGCTCACCGGCGACAACGTGAACATCGGCAGCCGCCTCGAGGCGACGAACAAGGAGTACGGCACCAACATCATCCTGAGCGAGTCGACCTACGCCCTGGTCAAGGACAAATTCCTGGTCCGCGAACTCGACAACATCCGCGTGAAAGGCAAGAACAAGCCGGTGGTCATCTACGAGCTCGTCGACTGCCTCGAGAGCCTCGATCCTCCCGCTTCGCTCGTCGATGATGTCAAGCGCAAGTAAAGCCGGCGCTTGTAATGGACAGGCCGCCAATCGTCGATGGGAGGATGGGCGGTCGGTCCGGGCGGGGAAGGGCAAGCGGATCGGTTTAGCTCCGTTCCTCGCCTCAGCACTCGTCCTGCTGGCCGCTTCCTGCGGCATACCGAGCTATCCTTTCCTCGCGCCGCCGCTCGCACCGACCGCCACGCCGGCCAACTACACGTTTACTTTCACGAATAATCCCGACACTTCGCCAATCTTCGACGGATTCATTTTGATGTATCGTCTTTACGCAGACGCCGCGGATATCGCCGCGGACATCAGCGCGCTGGGCACTCTGGATCCCGAACAGGACGGGCTCGCGACGTTGCGTAAGCTCGAATCCTTGGGCTACGCCCGCATACAGTCCGACCTGTCTGTGGACGATCTCGCCGAATTTATGGTCACCGTCTCGTTCAACGAAGAGCCAACTACCGCATCGGCTCCGGGTTACCTTTATCAAACACTCTACCGAGAGAACGGCAAGGGATTCGATGATATTTCATCCACCGACGACGACCTCAAGAATTCCGAAACGCCGGACACGGTCTATTCGGTGGCGCTGTATGTCTGCTCCCGGGGGCTCGACATTGAGCTTGGCGCCAGTTTCGTGACCTACTACAGCCAGTTCGTCCAGCTCGGCTCCTTTCAGATGCGCACGCCAGTCAGCGAGTAGCAGCAAGGGGAAGGCAACTCCCATGGCAACTTGACTTCTCTTACTTCCTATAATGTATATTCTGTCTACTATTTAGAACCCCCGGATTGCGCGTGTTCATCGCGGCAAGGAGCTTCCGTGGGAGCCGGACGCTCCGATTCAGGCCAGGAGCGAAAGGATCTTGAGGTAGGACTCGGGGCCGGCCCTGCCGTCCGCGTACTGGCGAATCCGCACAAGGCGCAGGTTACGCGCGGGGTCGACGCCGAGCAGGCGCTCGAGCATGGCCGGGAGTCCGAGTTCCTTGCGTCCGCCGTTTTTCAGGCGAAGTCGCAGCGAGGTTCCGGACGCTTCGGCCAACGACCCCGCGAGTTCCGGAACCGCCAATTCCCCCGCGAATCGGGCGGCGAGCGCCGCGGCAGCCTCCGGGTCCGCGCACGCGAGCTCCCACGCCGATCCCCAGGCGAGCGAAGCCAGCGAGCGACGCTTCCTGCCCTCCACGAACGGGACCCAGACCGCCTCGAGAGGCTCGATACCCTCCGGAAGGCAGGCTGCCAGCCGCCGCAGGAACTCGCCTTCGTCCACGCGCCGTTCCAGCACCGCGAGACCGAGCTCTTCCATGGAGGAGACGCCTATCGGAAGCGGATCCGAAAGCTCGAGGCGCGAGAGCGGGTTGAAGCCTTCCGAGAGGGCGACCGGCAGATCGGAAATGAGGAAGGCGCGGTGGAACGCGTCATGGAACTGGTGATGCGGCCAGAAAGGAGTCCGTCCGACTCGGCGCCAGGTAAACGCCATCCGCCCTTCATTACACGCCTGCGCCCGCTGGCCGACCGGAGCCTGATCCTCCGCGACGGGCGCGGGGCATTCGCTGATTATCGCTTCCAGGAATTCCGAATGTATCTTATTTGTTACACTCGTTCCCTTTTCCACACACGAGCCGCAGAGCTCCGCACAGGAATCGGTGCAGATCCCGGTCAGGATCGAACGAGTCGAGCGCTCGAGCTCGCGAAGCAGCCATTTCCGCGAAACGCGGAGCTTGACGTCCTGCCAGGGCAAGGCTTCCTCGAAGTTCCGTCCGCGCGCGGCGTCGGCCCAGGGATCATAGCCCCGTTCGGCGGAAACCCGCGCCGCTTCCAGCCAGAGGTCCTTCCTCGAATGCTCTTCCCATGCGTCGAGACGGCAGCCGAGGCGCCACGCGTCGAGCGCGAAGTCGCCCGCGCGCGCGTCCCCCCGGGAAAAGACCCCTTCGAGCGCGGACAGGAAAGGATCGTGCCAGCTGAGCTTGACGCGGCGCTCGCGGCGGAAGGCCTCGCGGATGACCGCCAGTCGCGCGGACGCCGCATCCGCGGCGAGCGCGGGCGACCACTGGTAGGGCGTGTGCGCCTTGGGCACGAAAGTGCCGACGTTGACATTAAGCTGGAAAGTCGTGGCGGCAAGGAGTCGCCTGACGTATTCGACGAGCGCTTCCGCCTCGCCCTCCCCCGCCCCTCCGGGAACCGGAAGCCCGAGCATGAAATAGAACTTGGCCTGGCGGTACCCGCGTCGCTTCGCCTCGTCAAGGATGCCTACGATACGCTCGAAGGTCACCGTCTTGTTGATGGATAGCTGCCAATGGTCGGCCGGCGTCTCGACCGCGAAGGTCAGGCCGCTTTTCCGGGTTTGGGCAATCTCCTCGATGATCGGCAACGGAAAGCTGTCGACCTTGAGCGAGGGCAGCTGGAACGAGACCTTGCGCGGGCCGTAGCGGGCGTTGAGGGCGCGGAGCAGCAGGTCGACTCGCGGGTAGTCCCCCGATGACAGGGACGAAACGGTGATCTCCCGGTGGCCGCCTTTCGAGACGAGCCGTTCGACGTCCTCGAAGATCGCCTCCGGTTCGCGGACGCGCTGGGGACGGTAAAAATAGCCGGCGTGGCAGAAGCGGCAACCGTTCGGACAGCCGCGCATGATCTCGACGACTCCGTGGTCCTGGACGGGCTTGAGCGAGGGAATCGGCAAGGCAGTATCATAGCGCCGAGAGGGGAACCCTTCGTCCACGGCGCGGATTGCCGTCTTGCCGGGCATCCAGAAAGCCTTTTCCCCCGAGATCCTGGCGAGCAGCTCAGGCCTGCGGGCACCGGCTTTCTTCAAGGCCGCGAGTTCGGAGGCGAGCGCAAAGAAGCCGGCCTCCGCCTCACCTATCCAGACGGCGTCGACAAAGGGAGAAAACGGCGCGGGATTGGTGATCGCCGGCCCCCCAGCGATCACGACCGGATCGTTCCCGCCCCGGTCTTCGCTCCGCAACGGGATGCCCGCGGCCGAGAGCACCGTGAGTATCCCGGTGATGGATAGCTCGTAACCGATGGAGAAGGCGACGAGGTCGCAGTCGCGGACAAGCATGCCGGTTTCGAGCGTATAGAGCGGCAAGCCCTTTTTTGCCAGCAACGCCTCGAAGTCCGGAGCCGGGGCGAATACGCGCTCGCAGCGGACGTTCTCGAGCGCATTCAGGCCCGAGTAGAGGATGCGTATGGCGTTGTTGGACGTGCCGATCTCGTACAGGTCCGGAAAGCAGAGCGCGACATCGAGGAAGCCCTCGCCTTCCTTGCGGACGGCGCCATACTCGCCGCCGAGATACCGCGAAGGCTTGCGGACTTCCAGCAGCGAATCGCCGAGGGCGCGGACCGGATCGATCCTCACAGGTCGAATCTCCTCGCCGAAACCGCCAGCGCGAGGCCTACGCCGATCAGCGCGGTCCAGAGGGACGAGCCTCCGTAGGAAAGGAAAAATAGGGGGATGCCGGTGATCGGCATGATGCCCATGGCCATGCCGACGTTGATTATGAAGTGGAAGAAAATCATGCCAGCCACGCCGGAGACCACGTAGGCCGCGTAGGCGCTCTTCAGGCTCCGGAGCAGCACCACGCATCGCGCCAGCAGGAGGAAGAACAGGAAGAATACGATGACGCCGCCCACGAGACCCCATTCTTCGGACAGGATGGAGAAGATGAAGTCGGTGCTCTGCTGCGGCAGGTAGCGGTAATGGCTCTGGGTGCCCTGCAGGAATCCGCGGCCGCCGAGTCCGCCGGAGCCGATGGCCGTGATGGACTGCAGGATGTTCCAGCCCGAACCGCGCGGATCTACCGAGGGGTCGAGGAAGACTATCAAGCGCATCACCTGGTATTCCTTCAGGACCATCCGTCCGACCAGCGCGGCTATGAGGGACGCGACCAGGAGAAGCGACGAGTAGGCGATCCAGTAATAATACCGCCTGCGCCCGAACAGGAACCCGAGGGTCGAGAGGGCGAAGACGCCCGCGAGCCCGCCGATGAGCAACCACGAGCGCGGCGGTTCGTAGAACACCGAGAGCCAGACCGACGGCGCGTCGGCGATTACCGTCTCGTAGAGCGGAAGCACCGCGAAGCCCAGGGTCAAGACGGCCAAAAGGCCCACGAAGGCGACGTATCTGGTCTCGATGCCTCCGATCCAGGCCATCACGAGGAAGATGGGCAGGAAGACGAGCGAGGTGCCGAAATCGGGCTGGGCGAGGATGAAGGCCATGGGGACGGCGGCCAGGGCGAAAGCCTTGACGAAACGGCCGAAGCGGTCAGGGTCGTGACGCGAGTCGGCCAGATACTTGGCGAGCATGAGGATCGCGGCGATCTTGGTGAACTCGGATGGCTGCACGCCGATTTCGCCCACCCCGATCCAGGAGCGGGCGCCGTTCACCACGCGCCCGAATAGCCGCGTGTAAACCAGGGCCGCGAGGGAGGCTGCATAGAACCAGGGCGCCAGGTCGCGCCAGCGCTTCCAGTCGACGATGATCACCGCTGCGAGCAGGACCAGGCCCGTAGCGACCCAGACGAGCTGCTTGAGCCATTCATTCGAGACGACCAGTCCTTCGCTCGTCACGCCCGAGGAATAGATGAACAGCACGCCGGCGCCCATCAGGAATATCACCGGAGCCAGGATCCACCAGTCGATGTCGGCGAGCGAGCGTCCCGAGATAGCCATCACTCCATCCTCGAAGCGCTCGGCTTCGCTATCCAGCCCATGCCGAGCGCGGCCACGGCTTCGTCGTAGGTCTGCCCGGAGAACCAGCCCTGGTGGATGATGTTGGTCGCGTAGGTCGCCCACCACTCCCAAGGGTTCGAGGCTT
The DNA here is from genome assembly GCA_022703215.1 of Spirochaetota bacterium. Classification (GTDB taxonomy): domain Bacteria; phylum Spirochaetota; class Spirochaetia; order Treponematales; family UBA12059; genus JAFGNN01. Next base: position 9,462 of record JAKLEE010000002.1, read on the forward strand.
CCACCATCACCACCACCACGATCACGTCCTCCGGATTTTCGGCATCATAGGGAGCCCACGAGGCGAGCCACGAGTGCCATCGGTCCGGCAGGCCGACCTCGGCGGTGCCGGTCTTGCCCGCGACCTCCACGGCCTTGGTGTTGATCGCGTACCGGGCGGTACCCTCGGTGATGACGCCGCGCAAGGCGCTCCGGACCTCGGCGTAGACGGCCGGATCGGTGCGCGAGCGCGCTATCGCCTCGGGCTCCACCCGGGAGACCACTGCGCCCGTTGAGGCGTCGCGCACTTCCTTGAGCACGTGCGGCCGGTAGATCACGCCGTCGTTCACGATCATGGCGTAGGAGTTGGCCACCTGCAGGGGCGTGGCGAGCGTGAAGCCCTGGCCGATGGAGACGTTCATCGTGTCGCCCGCCAGCCACTTCTCGTGGAAACGCCGTTCCTTCCATTGCGGCGTCGGGATGAATCCGTCGACCTCGCCCGGCAGGTCGATGCCCGAGGCGGTTCCAAGCCCGAACTCCGAGGCATACGCCACGATCCGCTCTATGCCGAGGTTGTCGCGGCCGACCACCCAGAAGTAGATGTCGCAGGACTGCTCGAGCGCCTCCTCGAGATTCACCTTGCCGTGGCCGGGGTGGACGTTCCAGCAGCGCCAGACGCGCTCGCCGTAGGAAATCTGCCCTTCGCAGAGGACGTCCTTGTCGGGGGAAACCGATTCCTCCTCGAGGATGGCGGTCGTCATGATTGCCTTGAAGGTCGAGGCGGGAGGATAGCTCGACTGGATGGCGCGGTTGATGAGCGGATTGCGCGAATCGGCGAGCAGTGCCGCGTACACGTTGTTGCCCCCGGCCCCGATGAAAAGGTTGGGATCGTACGACGGATAGGAAACGAGGGCCAGCACCTCGCCCGTGGCGGGCTTGAGCACAACGACCGAACCCATGCGCTCTCCGAGCGCGTCCTCAGCGAGCTCCTGCATGCGTCGGTCGATGGAGAGTACGAGGTTGCTACCCATGACCGGCTGGTCGACGGCGCGGTTCGAACGGGTGACCGCGCGACCCCGGACGTCGACCACGGAGTACTCCCGTCCGTCCTTGCCACGGAGCAGGGCATCGTATTGCTTCTCGATTCCGGCCTTCCCGACGAGATCGCCCGTCTTGTAGCCTTTGTTGTAGAGAACCTTGAGTTCCTCGCGCGTGATGTCCCCGACGTAGCCGAGTATGTGCGAGAACGAGCCGGAGACCGCGTAGGAACGCTTGGGTTCCGCGCGCCAGACCACACCCGGGAATTCATCCGCGCGCTCGGCGAGCGCGGTCACCGTCCCGTATTCGACCGCCTGGGCCAGCTCGATGGGCTGGTAGAGGTGGTAGTAGGCCGGAGGCACCTTGGCGCGGAGCTCGTCGACCGGCTGGTCGAGCACGACGGCCAGCTTCTGGAACACGGTGTCGCGCAGGGCTGCCGGCAGCTCGGCGGGGACGAGGTCCACGGCGAACGAATCGATGTTGAGCACGAGGGGGCTCGACACGTTGCGGTCGAAAATCTCTCCGCGCTGCGCGGGAATCGTGGTTGTCTGCCGGGCGATGGTGGAGGCCATGGCGCGGTATTCGACGCCGCGCCTGATCTGGAGGTCGAACAGGTGGATCGCGTACACGGCGAAGACCGCGCCGATCAGCGCGAGGAGGATGGTCGCGCGGCGCGGATCGACCGCTTGGTCCCCGGTCTTGTTCAGGTCGCTCAATATCCTCTCCGGGGGGTCACGAGGAGCGGCCCGAGAACGCCGAGCCCGAGGAAGAGGAACGGCGCCGCCACGGCGTTGTAGGCCACCTCGATCCAGAGGGCGGAACCGAGGAAATCGTATGCGGCCACATGGTCGGGAAACAGCAGGGCGGCGGCGGATATCGCGAGCGCTTTGAAAAGCGTGGCCGATGCCGCGAGGACCACGGGAAGGAGCACCCGGTCGGCGAAGATCTTGCCCGATGCGAGGGCGTAGGTGAAACCGACCAGGGTGCGGACCAGGGCATTCAGGCCGAGCGGCGCCGCCGACAACGCGTCCTGCGCGAGGCCGGAGACAAAGCCCGTGAGCTGTCCTTCCGGACCGGTATTCCGGAACGAGACGTACACAAGCACGACGAGGGCCAGGTCCGGCACGACCGAAAGAACCTCGATCGAACGGAGCCAGGTGCCCTGCGCGTACACGCAGAGCACCGAGACCAGACTCGAAACCACTACCGATCTCAGCACGCCATCATCCTTCGGGGGCGGTTTCGGGGAAAACCACGAACAGGTATTCGAGCCGGTTGAAATCGACCACGGGTTCTATGTCGATGTCGATCGAGGTCTGGTAATCCGTGATGTGGAGCCGCGCCACCCGGCCGATCACCACATCCGGCGGATAGAGCGAATGGAAGCCGGTGGTGACCACGAGATCGCCGTACTGGATCTCGTCCTTGGCGCGTTTCTTGACGTAGCGCATGAACAGAGGCGAATCGCTGCCCGCCCCTCCGACGAGGCCTTCGTAGCGGGTGCGCTCGAGGCGCGCGGAAACGAAGGACGCGACGTCGTAGAGCGGGCTCACGATGGAGCTTGTCCGTCCGACCTCCACGACGCGGCCGACCAGGCCCTCGTTGCCATCCGAGTAGGCGATGACCGGCAGGTTCTTCCGTATTCCGTCGACGGAGCCCTTGTCGATGACGAACGACGAATACAGGTTGTCCGGATCTCGGGCGGTCACGCGGGCGGCGATCTTGCGGTATTTCACCCGCTCCGCGAAGCCGAGGAGGTTCGAAAGCCGCTCGTTCTCGCGCCTGAGCTCGGCGTAGCCGCGTTCGAGCGATTCGAAGCGCTCCAGCCTTTCGAGCAGGGCCTCGTGGCTCCGCCGCAAGTCGCGCAGTTCACCGACCGCGGAAACCGTGTCTCCGACGAACGAACCGATGGCGGCAAAACCCTGCTGGAAAAAACCCAGGACCGATAGCCCCAGGCGCTCCGGCAGTCCGGTCAGGGCCCTCGTGGAGAGCAGGAGCATTACCACGGAGACCGACGAAAGCAGCGCGAGGACGAGCGACTTCCGCCTGAGATCCCCGGCCGGGGCGCGGGAACGCATCAGTAACCCATGCCGCCGTAGGGGCCGATGCCGTCCTGGCTCTTCATCGTCTCCCAGTACTTGCCGGAACCGATGGCGACGCATTCGAGCGGGCGCTCGGCGAGGATCACCGGCACTCCGGTCTCCTTGGCGATGAGCTTGGGCAGGCCCTTGAGAAGGCTGCCGCCTCCCGCCATGACGATGCCCCGCTCCACGATGTCGGCGGCGAGCTCCGGCGGGGTCTGGCCGAGCGTGCGCTTGATTTCGTCCACGATCTGGTTGATAGGCTCCTGGAGCGCCTCGCGGACCTCGACCGAGTCGATCTCGAGCCTGCGCGGCAGCCCGGTGATGGCGTCGGTGCCCTTGATCTCCACCTTCTCGATCACCTTCTCGGGGCTGGCGTTGCCGATCTCCATCTTGAGCCGCTCGGCGGTCTGTTCGCCGATGATCAGGTTGTGGACGTTGCGGATGTGGCGGATGATCGCCTCGTCGAATTCGTCGCCCCCGATGCGCACGGCGTTGGTCACCACCATGCCCTTGAGCGAGATGACGGAAATTTCCGTGGTACCGCCGCCGATGTCGCAGATCATGTGGCCGGCGGGTTCGTGGATCGGGATTTCGGCGCCGATGGCCGCGGCCAGCGACTCGAAGATCACCTTGACGTCGCGGGCTCCCGCCTTGTACGCGGCGTCCTCGACGGCGCGTCGTTCCACCTCGGTGATGCACGAGGGGATGCCGATGACCATGCGCGGTTTCACGAACCAGCGGCGCGGGATGACCTTCTGGATAAAATATCGGATCATCTTCTCGGTGGTGTCCGGATCCGCGATGACCCCGTCCCGGAGCGGCCGAATTGCGATGATGTCGCCGGGGGTCTTCCAGAGCATGCGCTTGGCCTCGGAGCCGACCGCGACGACGCGCTTGGTCCCGCGCTCCACGGCCACGACCGAAGGCTCGTTGATGACTATGCCCTTTCCCCGGGCGTAGATGAGTGTATTGCAGGTTCCGAGGTCTATCCCGATGTCGAGCGACAGGCTGTCGAACAGTTTGCCCATTTGATCCTCCGTGGATGCTGCGATGCGTTCAGGGTCGTTCCGCGAGTTTCTGTCGCGCGCCGGTGTGTACGGGGTCTATCGAAACCGCTTTCCGCCATTCTGCGCGGGCGAGCGCCGGATCGCCGGCCTTTTGGAAGAGAAGGCCGAGCCTGTAATGCGCCTCGGCGGATTCCGGATTGTCCTCGAGGACGGCACGGTATTGCGCCTCGGCCTGGTCCGCAGCTCCCCGCGCCTCGAGGAGCTCGCCCAGGAAGAACCTGCACAGCTCGCGGACGAAAGCGTCGGCGGAGACGGAAAGCGATTCCATAGCGAGCTCTTCCGCTTCCTCGTCCATTCCGAGCTCGGCCCGCACGCGAGCCGCGGCCAGGAGGAGCGTGTCGGTCCGACGTTCGGCCAAGGCCCGGTCGAAGAACTCCAGGGCCCGATCGTCCATGCCGAGCCCCTCGTAGGCGAGCGCCACGTGTTCCCACGCGTCCGCGGCCGTGTAGCCGGACGCGGACGCGGCGAGCAGGGACTCGACCGCTTCGCCATACCAGGCACTTCCCTTCCGGTAATAGGCCTTTCCGAGCACGTAGAGCGCGCGGGCACGGTAGGGAGTGCCATCGACCAGGAGCACCTTGCGCAGATGGGCTATGGCCGCGTCCATGTCGGCGAGCCTGGCTTCCTCATCGTCCTGCGAAATGCCGCGATAGAAGGACGCGAAACCCGCCAGCGAGAGCAGGACCGGATCGAGGGGTTCGCGTTCGAGTCCGTCCTCGCAGACGGCGAGCGTGCCCGGCAGGTCTCCGGACTCCCACGTCTCGAGGGCCAGAACGCGCGCGCGGACCGCCTGCTTGCGCTCTCCGATGACGCCGATCAGGCGTGGCGCCCCGAACGCCGTGGCCGCCGCGAGCAGGAGCGCTCCAACGACGAGCACGACGGCTACCGCGCCTCGGCGACGATGGGATGAGGAGCCGAGCTGTACGGTCGGGGCGTTGCGCGGGTAGAATTCCATGGATATCCGTCGAGGTCGTTTTACCACGCGCGGGAGCTAAAGTCAATGAAAGGGAAAGGCCGTCGCGCGGCGGTGAAGCCGCGCGACGGCCGGGAAAAAAGAAGGCGGGCCTGTAAGCCGGGTTCTGTCCCCTTTCGGGGCGCCGTCATCCATCTGGGGTTCCGGTCGCCCGGAACCTCCGCGCGGCCTACCCGCGGGACGCGGAGCCCGAAGGCTCCGCCGGACCGGCGGTCCTCCCGCTGCTCGGCCTTGCTCGCGGCGAGGCTTGCAATGCCGCCGCCGTTGCCGGCGGCGCGGTGGGCTCTTACCCCGCCTTTTCACCCTTGCCGTCGTTCCGCGCGAACGCGGAACGCTTGGGCGGTTCGCTTTCTGTTGCGCTGTCTGTCGCGCGCCGGCCGGAAGACCCGAAAGCCCCCCTTCCGCCGCGCGCCCGGTGATTACCCGGCGCCGCGCCTTCGCGAGCCCGGACTTTCCTCCCCGCGGAGCGCCTGAGCGCTCCGCGAAGCGACGACACGGCCCGCCTTCAATAATTACTCGTCATGCTCCTCGCCTTCGTCCTTCTCCGAATCGTCGTCACCCTCGTCGTAGGAGTCATCCTCCCCTTCCTCGGAGAAATCGTCGAGATCGGCCAGGCTGCCGGACTCGATCTCGGCCACGAGCTCGTCGTCAGAACCGTCCAGGCGCTCCTCGTACTGGAGCACGCGGCTGCAGTAGGGGCAGAAGATGATCTTGTTCCCCTGGCGCACCTCGTTGACGAAATGGGCGGGAAGGATCATCGAGCAACCGGTGCAGACGTAGCCGCGGACCGGCACGATGCCGACGCCCTGCTTGGAGCGGATGATGCGCTCGAATTTGAAGATGACGTCGGCGTCGAGGCCGTCGGTGGCGTCCAGCTCGTCGGCCCTGAGGCGCTCCACGCTCTGGCGCATGCCGGAGGTCTCCTGCTCGATTTTCTGGCGCTTCTCGGTGACCTCGCCCTCCTGGAGCTGGATCATGGCCTCCGACTTGCGCAGCTCGGCTTCGGCTTCCGTCAGGGCGCGCTCCTCGCGCTGGAGCTCCTTGCGGAGGTTCTGCTCGAGGTCGGTGGCGTCGCGGATCTCCTTGTTGAGCGCTTCGTACTCGCGCTGCGTGGAGATCACGTCCATCTGCTTCTCGGCTTTCTCCCGGGCGGCTTCCGCTTCGGCGAGGCGGTTCCGCAGGTCGGACACGCGCGCGGTGGCCTCCTCGAACTCGGCATTGCGCTCGAGGTAGGTCTTCTTGACGCGGGCGAGGAGTTCCTCCTGCGCGTTCAGCGACTTCGGGACCTCATGGATCTCGCGCTCGATCTGGACGCGCTCGGTGAGGATCTCCTGGAACTTGCGGAGCCTCGTGAAGACTTCTTCCATTAACATGTATGGTCACCTCGCTTGGATTCTGGTCTCGCGGAGGACGATCCGTCGCCCGTCCCAGCCGGCCCGAGGGCCGGTCAGTGGTCCATGTAGTCGCGGAGCTTCTGGCTCCGCTTGAAGTGCCGGAGCTTCTTGAGCGCCTTCGCCTCGATCTGGCGGATGCGCTCCCTGGTGACGTTGAAATAGAGCCCGACTTCCTCGAGCGTCAGCGAGTACCCGTCGTCGAGGCCGAAACGCATCCGCAGCACTTCCTGCTCGCGCGGCGGCAGCGTGGCGAGGACCGAGCGGATCTGCTCCTGAAGGAGCTTGTAATCGGTCTGGACCGAGGGGTTCTCGATCTCCTTGTCCTCGATGAAGTCGCCGAGCAGGCTGTCCTCGTCCTCGCCGATGGGCGTCTCGAGGGATATCGGCTCGCGTGCCACGTTCTTGACGCTCTTGACGCGGGTGACCGGCCAGCCGAGCTGCTGGGCCACTTCCTCGTCCGTGGGTTCGCGGCCGAGCTTCTGCATCAGTTGCCGCGACTCGCGCACCACCTTGTTGATCTGCTCGATCATGTGCACCGGCACGCGGATGGTGCGGGCCTGGTCCGAGATCGAGCGCGTGATGGCCTGGCGGATCCACCAGGTGGCGTAGGTCGAAAACTTGAAGCCCTTGCGGTACTCGAATTTCTCGACGGCCTTGATGAGGCCGATGTTGCCTTCCTGCACGAGGTCGAAGAAGTGGAGCCCGCGGTTGGTGTATTTCTTGGCGATCGAGACGACCAGGCGGAGGTTCGCCTTGATCAGGCGGTCCTTCGCGTTCTTCATCATGATCCGGCCGCGGTTGATTTCCTTGGCCATGACGATGATGCGGTCGCACTCCTCCTCGAAAGCGTACTCGAGCTCCTGCAGCTTGCGCTCGGTGGTCTGGATCTGGCGGATCCGCTCCTTGATCTCGTCGCTCGAAAGGCCGAGGTCCTCCTCGATCTTCTCGCGGCGCTCGCGGATGGTCAGGTTGCGGCCGAGGGCACGGAGCTCCTTGAAATTGGCGACGCGCAGGGTGTTCTCGAGCCGCTCCTGCTCGCGGCGATATTTGCGGATCTTTTTCGCGGCGTTGATGAACTTCTCGGAGAAGGAGTTGATCTCTTCCGGATGGATCTCGGCCTCGCCGAGGCGGGCCAGGAGGGGAACGCGCAGCTCGGCCAGGGTGCCGTCGGAAGCGGGTTCGCCCCCGCGGGCGATGACCTTCTTCTTGGCCTCCATGTAATCCTTGAGGCCGGCATAGGTGTCCTTGAGGACGTCACGGTAGAACTGGTTGAGCCGCCGGCGCTCGGCGATCTTCTCTGTGTTCTCCTTGCGCTGGGGTCCGGACTCGCGCTTGGCCTTCACCGCGATGGTGTGGAACTCGGGGATCAGCATGCCGCAGTGGCGGATGATGCCCTTGATGATATTCTCGCCCTCTTCCATCGTGGTCGAGAGGGAAACCTCCTGCTCGGCGGTCAGCAGGTGTTCCTTGCCGATCTCGCGGAGGTAGAGGCGGATGGGGTCGTCGACCGCCGATTCCTTGTCGTTGTAGACGAGCCGCTTCTTCTCGGCTTCCGCTTCCTTGACCGGAACCTCGTCCTCAAGCGACAGGTCCGATTCCTCGAGCTTGATATTGTTGCTCTCGAGGAGGGCGAGCACGCCGTCGATCTTGTCGGAATTGAGGACCGCCTCCGGAAGGAAGTCCGAGAGCTCGTCGAAGTTGATGGTCTTCTTCGACTTCGCGTACTCGAGGAGTTTGGCGATCGCAGGTTCCAGATCAAGATCGCTCATGCCGCTCATCCTTTATTCGCTCAAGTTCGCCGTCAATGTACATCTTCTCATACAGGAGGTCGTCGAGGGAGACCTCGTCGCCGTCCCGCTCGGGATCGAAATCCCGCATGCGCGCCTTGAGCCGCTCGCGCTTCCGCTCGAGGCTGCGCGCCCGCACCCTCCGCGCGCCGTCGACGACGACGCGTTCTGGATGCAGCTCGAATTCCCCTTTCGCCGCGCGTTCCCGGACCCAGGTCCGCAGGTAGTCGTCCCGGACGCGAAAAAGCACGGCCTCCGTCGTCCCTTCCTCCGCCCTGAAGGCTTCCTCGAGGGCGATGTAGAGCTCCCTGGCCCCGTCATCGTCGAGGTCCGCGGCGGCCACGGAGCCGCGGAAACCCGCGAACAGCTCCGGATGGAGCGCCAGCGCGGTCAGCAAGGCCAGGTCGGCCGGATTCCGGCTCGGCGCCTGGGGCTCGCTTTCCGCGCCCCGCGCGGGCCCCGCGCTTTCGCGGGATGCCCGTCGGGCGAAATCCGCGAGGATGCTGTGAGCCTGTACGAAGAGGGCGCGCGAGGCGGCCTCGACGAACTCGTCCCTGCGGACGGCTGCATCCAACACGGCGATGTAGGGGAACAAGGTCTCGACGGCCCGCGCCTTTCCTTCCGCGGAGGCGATATCGAACGATGAGGTCGCCCGGCGAATGAGAAAATCGTCTCCATTTATAGCCGAATCCGGCAGTTTATTCAATTCCTCCGCGCCGGCTTTCTGCAGTATTTCAGCAGGATCCTTGCCGCCCGGCACCAGGATGACCGAGGCGCGGAGCCCCCCGCGGGCCGCCTCCACAAGCGCCTTCGCGGCAGCCTTGCGCCCCGCCTCGTCCGCGTCGAAACAGAGCTCTACCTTTTCGGCCCAGCGTCGGAGCAGGCGCGACTGGGCCTCGGTGAAGGCCGTTCCGAGCGGGGCCACCGCCCGCGTCACCCCGGCGGCGTGGAAGGCGATCGCGTCCATGTAGCCTTCGCAGACCACGGCGGACTTGCCGTCTCGGATGGCCTGCCGCGCCTCGGAGACGGCGAAAAGGTTCTCGTGCTTGCGGAAGATGGCCGTTTCGGGAGAGTTGAGGTACTTCGGTCCCTCGCCGCGCAATATCCGTCCTCCGAAAGCCACCACCTTCCCGTTGGGATCCTTGATCGGGAACATGAGGCGGTCCGCGAAGATGGCCGAATCCTTCCGCTCCTTCGCGAAGAGCCCGGAGCGGTCGAGCAGCTCGGCGGAGTATCCCTTGCCGCGCAGGAAGGATTTGAGCCAGCGACGGTCGGACGGCGCGTAGCCGAGCCCGAAGCGCTCGGCGATTTCGGTTCCCATGCCCCGGGACTCCAGGTACTCCCGAGCGACGGCTCCTTCCGGACGCTCCGTCAGGAACCAGCGGAACGTGGCGGCAAGGCGCTCGTGGAGCTCGAGGAGGACGTCGCGGTCGTCAGGCGGGCCGCCGGACTCCCCTGCCCCGTCCTCGTACTCGAGCGGGATGCCCATCTTGTTCGCGAGAGTCTCGAGCGCTTCGCGGTAGCCGATGCCTTCGAGATCGCGGAGGAAGCTCACCGCGTCGCCGCCCTTCTGGCAGCCGAAGCAGTAGAACATCCTCTTGGCGGGCACCACGTAGAAGGAGGGCGTCTTCTCGGTGTGGAACGGGCAGAGGCCTCGCCAGTCCGCGCCGGATTTCTCGAGCCGGACGTGCTCCGACACGACCGAAACGATGTCGGCCCGGTCGCGGATCTCCCGGACGCTCGCCTCGGCGATGCGCTTCATGAACCCGAGCGCTTCACGGCGAGCGGCGCCGCGTCCTCGTGCTCGTCGTAGGTGACCGAGAATTTGTGCCGGCCCGCCGCGGCATCCACCAGGCGGAAGTACAGGTACTCGGTCTCCTCGGGCTCGAGGGCGGCGCGCAGGGCCACCAGGCCCGGGTTGGCGATGGGCGCCGGCGGCAAGCCCCGGTTCAGGTAAGTGTTGAAGGGGCTCTCGATTTCCAGGTCGCGGAAGAGCAGGAGCTCCGGGTGCGGTTTTCCGAGCTCCTCGGTGATGACGTAGACCACGGTCGCGCAGGATTGCAGGGGCATGCCGATCCGGATGCGGTTGTAAAAAACGCCGGCCATCACGGGGGCCTCGTCGGGAGCGCGGTACTCGCGCTCCACGATGGAGGCGACGATGACCTTCGCGTGCAGCTCCGCGGGAGCCAGCGCGAGCGCTTCGGGCGCTTCCCGTTCGAGCGCCCCGCGGAAGGCGCGGACCATGGCGGCGACCACGCGGGCAGGATCGGTGCCCGGCTCGAAGAGATAGGTGTCGGGGAAGAGGTAGCCCTCCGCGCTGCCCGCCTGGAGGCCCAGGCCGGCAAGCAGGGCGGAATCGCGGGTGGCGTCCAGGAAGGCCTCCGCGGCGCAGACGCCCGCCTCCTCGAGGAGCGTCGCGATCCGGCTCGAGGCGAGCCCCTCGGGGATGGTGACGCGGACGAGCATCTGCCGGCCCGACGCGAGGAGGTCCAGGAGCTCCCTGGTCGTCAGTTCCGGGGTGACGAGGTAGGTGCCTTTCTTGACCAGCCCGGCCGTTCCGCGGACCCTCACGAGAGCCCGGAAAAGCAGCGAGGACCGGATGAGGCCCTGTCGCTCGAGGCGCTCCGCGACGCCGTCGCCCGAGTCGCCGGAGCGGACCTCGAAAGGCTGGCCTTCGGCGCCCACGAGCCCGGTCGGGGCATCCAGGTAGGCGAAGGCCACGAGCCCGGCGATTGCCGCGGCAACGGAAAGCGAGAACAGGATCGCGAGGCCGGTCATGATGCGGCGCGTGTTCCGCCGCTTCGGAGATTCCTTCATGCTGATGTCATCCTTCATCTCCGCGCGGTCCCGTCGGACGCCTGGAGTATGGAATAATAATCCTCGAGGTGTTCCATCTCGTCGATCGAGAGGTTTCCGTAGAGCAGGCCGCGCAGGCGTTCCATGACGCCTTCGACGGCCCGATCCAGTTCGGATTCGTGTACCCTGAGTTGAAGATACAGCGCGACGAGCTCTTCGGGCGAGAGCGCGAACGGCTGTGCGCCTGAGATTCCCATGTCAAACCTCTATTTCGAGCCCCTCGCGGGCCAGGATCACCTCGAGGCCGCGCGAAGCCAGGCGTTCGACGTACCACTCGGCGGACTTGAAGATGGTTTCTATCTTCCGGTCGTCGTACGAGGGCTCGTGGTGGAAGAGGACAAGGCGGCGTATCCCCCAGGCCGATGCGAAGTCGGCGGCGAGCGAGAAGGACGAGTGTCCCCAATCCGTCTTTTCCAGGGCCTCGTCGAGCGTGTACTGGGCGTCGATGATCAGCGCCTCGGCGTTCTCGAAATACGCGGCGTTCTCCCCGTTGCGGAGGAAATCGCTCCGCTCGAGCTCGGTGTCCGTCGAGTAGATGACCTTCTTGCCGTCACGCTCGACCATGTAGGAGTAGCAGCCGCCGGGGTGGTTCATGGTCCGGTGGCTCACCGTCGCGTCGCCGACCGCGATCGGCTCGCCGGAAAGCTCGATCCATTCGCGGGGCGCGCGCATGACGTCCATGGTGACGGGAAACCAGGGCGCGCGCATCTGGGCTTCGACGATTTCCCGGAAGCCCGGCACGGGGCTGTGGTAGGCGATCCTCGAGGAGGGATCGAAGGCCGGCGCGAAGAACGGGAGCCCCTGCAGGTGGTCCCAGTGGAAATGGGAGAAGAAGACGCGGCAATCGACGGGCCGCTTGCGGGCGGCCAGGGCGCGGCCCAGTTCCCGGATGCCCGTACCCGCGTCGAAGACGATGCGCAGGTCGTCCCGCAACTCGACCTCGACGCAGGAGGTATTGCCCCCGACGCTCGAGAAGAGGTAGGGCGGCAAGGAGGCCAGGAAACGCTCCCGGGCTTCCTGCGACTCGAGGTCGGAGGGTTCGACGCGCTGGAGTATCGAGGAGATTTTCGATCGCAGTCGGGACGGCGTGAGCGGGGTCGGAACCGAACCCCTAACGCCCCAGAAGCGTATCCTCATCGAGGTCCTCCAGGCCGACGCCGCGCTCGATCATGAGCGGGGGCGACGCGCGCCGCTCGGCGAGACGGCTTTCTATCTCGGACCGCGGCCGCGTCCGGCCCTTCCCGATGCCCGGGCACGAGGCGGCTTCGAGGTTCCAGTCCTCGGCAGAGTCGACCACCTGCGCCCAGAACGGGTAGGTCCTGCACTGGACCGGGCGGTGCCCGTAGACCGTGCACCCGCCTTCCCCCCACAGGATGCAATCATAGCGCTTCGTCTCGCGCAGCGAGAGCACGGCGTGCGACCCCAAGTCGACCACCCTGCAATAGTTCCGGAGAAGCGAGCGGAAATCAAGCGACAGGCCCTCCATGAGGGAGCGAATGTCCTGCGCCGACAGGAAGACGTACCCGGGTTCGTGCCTGCAGCAGGCGGAACACCGCTCGCATTCGAACCGAAGGCCGTCAGCGTACCAAGGCTTCAAGGAAACCTCCGATGACGTAAAAAGCCCCCTCGAACTCGAGGGGGCCCTTTGGGGAGAGAAGGATTTGAACCTTCGAAGGCATAGCCAACAGATTTACAGTCTGCCCCCTTTGACCACTCGGGAATCTCCCCATTTTCATTCACTCGTCGCGAGGTCTTTTACAGCCATCTCCCGGAGTTGAACCGGGGACCCCGAGATTACAAGTCACGTGCTCTGCCGACTGAGCTAAGATGGCGTCACCCCGATCGGCGCCGGCTTCGTCGCGAAAGCGGCGCCGTCGACGGAGGCAATCTACCAGCAAGGGCGCGGCCTAGTCAATAGTATTTCCGTCCTTTCTCGCGGCAGGCCCGGATGCCGCGGAGAGCATCCTCATCGGAAGCCCGCGCGCCGGATTTCAGCGCAGCGGCGCGAAAAATCCGCTTTCGTCCCGTCCGGACATCCGGTAGAGGTAGGCCTCCACGGCGAATCCGAGGTAGTTCCGACCGAATCCGTCGTCGGCTCCGCTCAGCCAGGAAACCCGGTAGCGCCCCCGTCTCGAGGCGCGGAGCTCGTCGGCCAGCGGGGCCGAGCCGGCTCCGTCCCTCGAGGAGCGGACCGTGCCGCCGGTCTCGGCTACCAGGTACGCGAGCGCCGGATCGGGAGCGGCACCTCCCAGGATGATCGCGTCGAACCTGATCCCGTTGTTGCGGAGCAGCGCCGCGAGCTCCGAAAGGGCGGTGCGGCCCAAGGTCGCCTCGTTCACGCCACCTGAGCCCACGTACACGATCGAGGGCTTTCCCCCGCCGGCCGCCAGGGTCGAGGCGGCCAGTCTCAAGGCGAGGTCGAAACGCCACTCGCGCGAGGGGGGGGAGCCCCTGGCCGCCATCCGCACCAGGTCGGGACCGTTGCCTTCATGCGACAGCGCCGGGGTCGCGGAGGCCTCCACGAGGAGCGCCCGGTCCGCTGAACGCAGGGCCGCGGCGAGCTCTCCGACCGCGGAGCGCGTCTCGGCCGCGAAACGCTCCGACTCGGGCGAGCGTTCCACCAGGAAGGCCACATCGAGGGGGTCGTCGTCGCTTTCGGCGCCGCGCAGCTCGAATTCGGCGACGCTCCTCAGGAGTTCCACGCGATAGGCGACGTCCCTGCCTCCCTCGCTCCGGATCTCCTCGCTGGTGACGAGCTCGGTCAGATGGAAATTGCCCGTGGCGAGCCCGACCACCGGATGCCCATCCGCATCGCTGACCAGGATCTCGGCGTCGACGTACGGGAAGCGGCTCGTATCCACCCTTCCGGCCTCGACCCTCCATCCCGAATAGACCGAGGATGGGGCGACGAGGATCTCGAGCAGGGACGCGTCGAAATCCGCGACGACGAGGTTGCGGTTGGCGTCGAAGGCGGCGGACAGGAAGCGCGCGCCATCGCGCGGGCTCGAGTGCAGGATGGAGCTCGCCAGGGTCGCGGGATCGAGCGAAACGACGCGGTTGCCGTCCGCGACAACCAGGCGTCCCCCGGAGACATGCAGGCCTTCCGGCCGGACGAGCCCGGCGGGGGCGAGGCTTTCGAGGTGGTTCCCCGACGGATCGAATACTTCGATGCTGGGTCCGACCCGGTCGGCTACATAGACCAGGCCGTCGAGCAAGGCGATGCCGGTCGGCGCGGCAAGCACGCCGCCCGCGGGACCGGCCTTGCCGAATTCGAACAGGAACTTGCCGTCCGGACCGTATTTGACGGCCCGTCCGTTGCCGTAGTCGGTGACATAGAGATAGCCGTCCGAATCGCGGGCGACATACTGGGGGCCGGACAGCCTCTCGATGCCGCTACCCTCCCCGAAGGTGGCGACGACGTTGCCCAAGCGGTCGCAGGCGGAAATCCGGTCCGACCCGAACTCGACCAGCACGAAGCCGCCGTCGGGCAGGGGCGCCAGCGAGAACGGCCTGTCGTAACCGCGGAGGCCTCCGCGCATCCTCGCGACGAGGAGTCCGTTGACGTCGAAGCGCAGGACCTCGTTGGTGCCGAAGGCGACCGCGAGGAAGCTTCCGTCGGCCGCCGGCACGACCCACGAAGGCCGGGCGAAGCGACGTTCCCGTCCGTCCTGTCCCGCGATCGACCCTGCGACGACCATGGCCTCGAAACCTGCATCGGCCCCGACGCCCCTTCTCGCCCGGACATACTCGGCGAACGATTCGAGCGCGAGCACGGGTCCGCCCGTGGCCAGGGCTTCGTCCCAGGCGGAAAGCGCGGTCGCCTCGTAGCCCTGCCGGTAGTAGGCGCGTCCGAGCCAGGAGAGGATGAGGGGATCGTCGGGTTCGGATGCGAGAGCCCGCTCAAATAGGAGAGTCGACTCCGCCAGGCGACCGCGGTGGTAAGCCTGCACGCCCAGGCGGAAATCCTCGGACGCGCGGGCCGATCCGAGGTCGTGGGCGAACTGGCCGAAGGCGCCGCGCACGGAGACGAACAGGATCAGAGCCAGTAGGAGCGTGCGGCTTCGCGCGCGATTTCGCTTCACTTCTTTCCTTCCTTGAGCGCCTCGAGGTGGCCCGCGATTTCCTCGTTGTCCGGATCCAGCTCGGCGGCGCGGACCAGATGGACGGACGCCTCCCGCGACATTCCGAGGATGTGGTAGGTCCACCCGAGGCTGTCGAGGTAGGCCGGGCGTTCGGGCGCCAGGTCGACCGCCTTGCGGCAGCAGGTGAGCGCGCGCGGCAGGTCGCGGCCTGCGCTGGCGAGCACGTAGCCGAGGCCGTTCAGGGCGTTCGGATTCTCCGGATCGAGCTTCAGGGCCTCCTCGTAGCTTTCCGCGGCCTCGTCGAGCTTGCCCTGCGCGAATGCCGCGAATCCGAGCGTGGCCCACATGGCGACCGATTCGTCGCCGGCCTCGCGCAGGCGTCCGAGCTCGTATTCGGCCAGTCGCGTGCGCCCCGTCTCGGCGTAGACCCAGGCGAGCGCCAGGCGGCACTGGTTGACCCGCGTCCGGTCCTCGTCCTGGGTGACGACCTGCTCGAGGTAGAGGAGCGCCTCGTCCCAATGGCGGAGCCGGGCGTGGCAGAGACCGATCAGGTAGGCCGCGCGGACCTGGTTCCCGCCCGAGGTCTCCGCGCGGGTCAGGGTCTCGAGGGCGCGTTCCCAGTCTCCGGAGCGGTAGGCGCCGAGTGCTTCGCTGAGTTCGCCGCTCATCGCCTCAACCCAGCGCCGTTCCGGCCCGGAAATCGCCGGGCACCGAGGGATACACGAGCACGCGCGTCACCGCCGCCTTGCCGGCGCGGATCGCGGCTTCGTCTCCCTCGTCCCACGGATCCGTCTCGACCCGGCCGTCGGCCAGGAAACAATAGGTATAGCCGTCGGGGGCTTCGAAGGACCTGAGCTTGTCGCGATAGCGGCGTCGGCTCGGCAGGGCTGTCACCCCCACGGGCAGGGCGTCGGCGGGAAGGAGCGGGACGTTCACGTTGACGAACACCTCCGGGTCCCAGAGGGCAAGCAGCTCGTCGAGGTGCCGGGCGATGAAGCGGGCGGCGGGACCGTACTCGAAGGGCGGCTCGTAGGTTGCGAGGGAGACCGCGATGCCCGGAAGGCCGTTCATGGACGCCTGCCGGGCTGCCGCCGCGGTGCCGGAATACACAAGGTCGGTGCCGAGGTTCGGCCCCCTGTTGATGCCCGAGACAACCGCGTCCGGCTTGAAGGGGATCGCGCCGAGGCCGGCCAGTATGACGCAGTCGGCCGGAGTGCCCGAACAGCTGTACTCGGACTCGGCCCGCTTCCTCACCTTGCCGGGAGTTCGAAGGGACATCGCGTGGCTCATTCCGGAGCGTTCGGAGTCGGGCGCGAAAATGCAGATCTCGTGATCCTTCGCGAGCTCGTCCGCGAGGATCCGGATGCCTTCGCTCTGGTATCCGTCGTCGTTGGTCAGGAGCAGTCTCATTCTCGCGGTGCCTCCGTCGACGCCCGTTCCGGCGCACGCTGCATACTAGCCTCGAGGGCGGCGCGGGGCAAGCGCGGGCCGCAAGCCTTCAGGAGAGACTGATGCCGCCGTCCAGCGCCGCTTCCCAGGCGACGGCCCGGAAACCGAAGATGCGCTCGTACTCCTCGAGCCTCGCGCGGTATTCGTCCACGGCCGACGATCGCATCGCAGTCAGGGTGCAGCCGCCGAAACCCCGGCCGGTCAGGCGCGACCAATGCACGCCGTCGATCTCGAGGGCCCGCTTGGCCAGCCAGTCGACCTCCGGACAGGAAATCTCGAAGAGATTGCGCAAGCCCGCCTGGCTCTTGTTGACCAGCCGCGAGAAGGAAGGAAGGTCGACGCGGGCGAGCGCGTCCTCGGCCTCGGACACCCGCTGCATTTCCTCCATGATATGGAGGCAGCGCCGGCGGACGCTCTCCTGGAGCACGCCCATCAGCTCCTCGAGATCGTCGAGGCCGAAATCCCGCAGGGTTTTGCCACCGCGGCGCGAACCGAGGGCGGCAAGGCATTTCCGGCAGTCGTCCGCGCGCTGCTCCATCTCCGCGTCGATCACCGGGCGGGGCACCCGGCTGTCCGTCAGCACGAGGCCGGCATCCTCGAAGGCGTAGGGGACGAGCCTTCTGGCTCCCGAGCGCGCGTCGAGGGCAAGCAGCGACCCCGGCCGTGACAGCGCGGGGATCAGGTGCTCCGAGGCGGGAACCTGCCGTCCCATGAAGACGGTCTCGGCTTCCCGGGCGAGCTCGGCGATGCCGGTCTCTCCCAGCGCCAGGCCGTAGAGGGCGTCGAAGGCCGCGGCGCTCGCCACGGAAAGGGCCGCCGAAGAGCCCAATCCGATGCCCTGGGGGATGTCGGAGGATACGGTGAAGTTGAAGCCCTTGGTCGCGAGCCCGCGCTCGGCGAGCGTGGCGCAGACACCCTTGGGGAAGTTGGCCCAGCGATCCTCCCGCTTGAATTTGAGGTTGGCCAGGGTGGTGCGCTTGCGTTCGCCGAGGTCGAGCGCGTGGAAGCGGAGCGCGGCGTCCCTCCGGAACGACACCGCGACGGCGAGCCGCATGTCGAACGAGGCCGAGAGGACCAAGCCTTCGGATTCCTCGGTATGCTCGCCGAGTATCCGGACGCTGGCAGGTACGGTCACAACCACGTCGGGAGGCGTGTCGAACTCGGCCTGGTGCAGTGCGGCGACGTCTTTCATCATCCAGCCTTGCTGCGCCGCCCGGTCCGGGCGACGGATCGAGACGTTGCCGCCTCGCGCATCCTTGCGGTTTTGCAGCGATGATAAACCAAGAAGCGCGAATCTTCAAATGAAAACGCTCGCACCCGGCCAAGGCGCGACGCGCCGACGGGTTTTGACAGCCGGGACCCGCGGGAGTACAATTCCGCCATGTCATCTCCTTCCGCCGGCCCACGCCTTACGGCCGCCGTCCTGGCCGCCTCCGCGCTCATGCTCCTCGCGGCCTGCCCGGGCGGGCCGGAGCCGATTCCGGAGTCGCCGCCCTTCGTCGACACCGAAGCGCCCGAATCCGCGCCCGAACCGTTCGACGCGGCCTCCGTGCCCGAAGAGCTGCGTCAGGACGCCCTGCTCCGGGTCCGCATCCTGGTCGAGGAGCTCAACGGCATCATCCGCCGCAAGGATTACGAGGCCTGGCTGACCAGGCTGAGCGACGAGTACATCGCCCACTTCTCCACCCCCGCGGTGCTCGAGGAGCTCTCGAAGGCCAAGACCCTGCAGCGCCAGGGGATTACCTTGACCAAGCTCCTCGACTACTTCCTCTACGTGGTCTATCCTTCAAGGCAGTACGACCGCGTCGACGACATCGAATTCGTCGCGGCCGACCGCGTGAAGGCGATCACCGTCACCCCCAAAGGCGAACGGCTCGTCCTCTACGAGCTTGCAAAATACGGCGACACGTGGAAAATTAGTATCGGGAGGCAACCATGAAGTCCAGGCTCTCCGCGCTCCTCGTCCTCGCGCTTTGCGCGACCCTCGCCCTGCCCGTCTCGGCCCAGACCACGGGCGAGAAGACCGTCGAGGAGGCGTATCTCCAGGAGACCCTGGAGACCCTCATCATCCGCGAGCAGGCCCACGCCGACGGCCGGGACATGAAGCTCGTGGCCCTCCAGTACATCGAGCAGGCCATCGCCGAAGGCCGCAAGGGCGAGGAGATCAGGCTCGCCCTCGAATACCTCGCTCTCGAGACCACCCAGGTTTCCATCCGCGAGGCCGGCTACGGCCGCGTCACCAACGACTATCCGGATGTCCGGGCCAAGGCCTGCGAGCTGCTCGCCGAATTCCCGAGCGTCGAGTCCAAGGATGCCCTGCTCAAAGTCGCGCTGTCGGACCGCGAGACCATGGTCATTTCCGCCGCCATCCGCTCGCTCGGCAAGATCGGCATCAACGAGGCCGACGAGGTCACCACGGCCATCTCCTTCATCGTCAACAAGTACGATCTCCTGCTGCCCGACAATAGCCTCGCCTTCGAGTCCCTGGTCGCGCTCGAGTTGCTCCACGACGAGACGGGCGCCCTCAAGGACGCCGCGGCGATCCGCATGATCATGCGCATCGCCGACGGCAACTACATCAAGCCGGTGAAGGACAAGGCCCGCGCCCTGCTCGACAAGCTCCGCAAGAGCTCCGGTAAGTAATTCCGCCAATCCGGCGCAAACCGAACGCGTCGATCTGAAGAAAAGCCGGTCGTAGGCCATGAGGCCTCCGACCGGCTTTTCGCGTTCCCGGGTTCCCGACCGCTCAGTCGATATCCTCCGGAAGCGACTCCGGCGCGGTTTCCAGCAGTTCCGGATGCGTCACCAGGCGCTTGAGCAGCCTGAAGGCGCTGGCGTAATAAAAGCCGTCCACGATGCGCTCGTCGGTGTTGACCCTGAGCGTCAGGTGCTTGCGCGTCTTCACCGTCCCGTCCTCGGCGATGTCCTTCTCGTGCGATTTCGATCCGAAGGCCAGGAATAGGCTCGTGGTGCCGAACTCGTAGAGGTGGTGGTAGATGGACTGGATGCCGACCGAGCCCAGGTCGGTGATGAACAGGCTCGTATGGAAAGGGCTGGCGGCGTGGATGGCCTTCGGAAGCCATCCGTGGTCGTCGAGGAACCAGAGGAAGGAGACCAACCCTTTCAGGATGAAAGGCGGCAGGCGCACGAAGAACCCGGCCAGCCTGTCGGTGGAATTCGTGGCCTCGAGCTTCTTGTTCTCCATGACCGCCGCGTTGAGCTTGTCGCGGACGTCCCAGATGGTGTCGTTCCGGTCGAACCGGAGCTTCAGCGTGGTCTCGATGCCGTCCTCGTCGATGGTCTTCTTGATGGCCAGCGAGACGGTCAGGTCGTTGCGGGCGTAGATGCGCCCGTTCTTGACGAAGCGGTTGACCCGCGGGCGGAGGGCGAAGGCCCGGACGCAGGCAGCCATGATGACGTGGAGTATGCCGATGTCGCCGATGCCCTTGTCGCGCTGCTCGCGGAGCCAGCGCTCGGCGTGCGATATCTCCACGCGGTCCTCGAAGAAATTCTGCGCGTCGCCCCGGGTGCGCATGATGAAGGGCACCATCATGGTGAGCGGGTCGAGGGTGCGGATCAGCCTGCCGTCGTAGCGGTCGCCCAGCCTGCGCTTTCGCGTCGTCGTTGCCGTCATGTCGGTCTCTCCTGGGTGTGGCGCCGGCGCGGCGCCGGCCGGGCGGCGCGTTCCGCCGACGCCCTTGTCGTCATGCCTGCTTCTTCTCGATCTTGGCCCAGGTGTCGCGGAGCGACACCGAGCGGTTGAAGCGCGGCTTGCCGTCGGAGTCGGATGGGTCGCGCGTGAAATAGCCGAGACGCTCGAACTGGAAAGGCTCGCCCGGCATCGCCGCGCGGAGGCAGGGTTCTCCGTACGCGCCCTTCCGGAGCTCGACGGAGCCCGGGTTGACGCCTTCCTTCCAGTCCTTGCCGGGCTCCACCTCCATGGGGCGCTCGGCGAGGAAAAGGTGGTCGAAGAGCCGGGCCTCGATCGGCGCCGCGTCGGCCGCCCGCACCCAGTGGATGGTGCCCTTGACCTTGCGGTTGTCGGGGGCGTTGCCGCCCTTCGTCGCGGGGTCGTACTCGCAGAGCACCCGGGTCACCCTTCCCGTCCCGTCCTTCTCGCAGCCGGTGCAGGTGACGATGTAGCCGTAGCGGAGCCTGACCTGGTTGCCGGGGAAGAGTCGGAAATACTTCGGGGGCGGAACCTCGGCGAAATCATCCCGCTCGATGAGGAGCGTGCCGTCGAAGCGGATCGTGCGCGTGCCGGCGGCCTCGTCTTCCGGGTTGTTGACGGCGGCGAGTTCCTCGACCGCGCCTTCGGGCCAGTTGGTGATGACGAGCTCGACGGGGTCGAGCACGGCCATGACGCGGCGCGCGCGGCGGTTCAGGTCCTCGCGGAGGCAGTGCTCGAGCAGCTGGATGTCGACCATCGAGTTGGTCTTGGCGATGCCGATGCGGTCGATGAAGTCCTTGATGGCTTCGCGCGTGTAGCCGCGGCGGCGGAGCCCGGCGATGGTGGGCATGCGCGGATCGTCCCAGCCCTCGACCAAGCCCTCCTCCACGAGCTGCTTGAGCCAGCGCTTGGAGAGCACCGTGTGCGTGATGTTGAGCCTGGAGAACTCGATCTGGCGCGAGGGGAAGGTCTCCGCCTCGCGGATGAACCATTCGTAGAGCGGCCGGTGGATCTCGTACTCGAGCGAGCAGAGCGAGTGGGTGATGCCCTCGATCGAGTCGGAGAGCGGGTGCGCGAAGTCGTACATCGGGTAGATGCACCACTCGTTCCCGACCCGGTAGTGCGGGGCGCGCTTGATCCGGTACATGACGGGGTCGCGCATGACTAGGTTCGGGTGCGCCATGTCGATCTTCGCCCGGAGGGTCTTCGAGCCGTCGGCGAATTCGCCGGAGCGCATGCGGGCGAAGAGGTCGAGGTTCTCCTCGACTGAGCGGTTCCGCCAGGGGCTGTCCTTGCCGGGCGGGGTGAGCGTGATGTTGTGCTTGTCGGGCACCGCGGTGCCGCGGTAGACGCGGATATCCTCGTCGGAGAGGTCGTCCACATAGGCGACGCCCTTGCGGATCAGCTTGAGGGCGAGCTCGTAAAGTTTCTCGTAATAGTCCGAGGCGAAAAAGGTGCGCTCGTCGCCGCAGTCGAGTCCGAGCCAGCGCGAGTCGCGCGTGATGGCCTCGACGAAGGCCAGGTCCTCGGCCTCCGGATTCGTGTCGTCGAAACGCAGGTTGCACTGGCCGCCGAAATCCATGGCGACGTAGTAGTCGATCATGAAGGCCTTGGCGTGGCCGATGTGCATCCAGCCGTTCGGCTCGGGAGGCAGGCGGGTCCGGACGTAGGAATAGCGGCCCTTCTTCAAGTCTTCGCGGACCGCGGCGCGGATGAAGTCGGTCGATTCGTCGGAATCGGGCGCGCCGGTCGTGGACGCGGGGACGGTGTCGTCGCTCACGGGGGAACTCCTTACCGCGCTTCAGGGGCGCGGCATGGCAGACTATGCCGCGCCGCGCCCCCCGGCGTCAAGGAACGCTTCGCGCCTCAGGAGCCCAGCGCCGCGAGCGAGCGGTCGATGCGGGCGAGCGAGCGGTCGAGGCCGAGCAGCCGGATGGAGCCGAAGAGCGGCGGGCTCGCGCGCGAACCGGTGACGGCCACGCGGAGCGGCATGAGCAGATCGCCGAGCTTGAGACCGAGCTCGGTCGCGCGCGCGCGGTAGGCTTCCTCGAGTTCCTCGTCGGAGGCGGGAAAGCGCGCGGCGAGCAGGGCGCGCGCCTCGGCCAGGGCCGAGCGAGTCATGGCGGCGTCGAATTTCTTGGGGAAGAATTCCTCGGGCGCCGGAACGGGCGGCTCCGCGAAGAGGAACCCCATGACGGAGGGAGCGTCCCGCAGGTAATGGAGCCGCTCCTTGGCGAGCGGCATGGCGGCCAGCACGGCGGCTTCGAAAGCCGCGTCGCCTTTCTTCGCGATGCCGGCCTCCTCGAGCCAGGGCATGACCAGGGCGGCGAGCTCCGCGTCGGGCGTCTGCCGGATGTACTGTCCGTTGAACCACTCGAGCCGCTTGTAGTCGAAGACCGCAGGCGCCTTCTTGAGGTGCTCGACGGAGAAGAGCCGCTCCAGGTCCGCGAGCGGATAGAGGTCGCGCCCGTCCTCGTAGGAGGCTCCGAGCATGCCGACGTAGTTCAGCAGGGCTTCCGGCAGGTAGCCGCCCTTGCGGAACTCGTCGACGCTGGTGGCGCCGTGGCGCTTGGAGAGCTTGCGGCCATCCTCGCCCATGACCATGGGCAGGTGGCAGAAGGCGGGCGGCTCCCAGCCGAAGGCCTGGTACATGATCACGTGGAGCGGCGTCGAGGAGATCCACTCCTGGGCGCGCATGACGTGGGTGATGCCCATGAGGTGGTCGTCGACCACGTTCGCCAGGTGATAGGTCGGGAATCCGTCGCTCTTCAGGAGCACCGGGTCGGGATTCACGTCCTCATTCTTCCAGGCGATGTTTCCGAGCAGTTCGTCCTCGAACTCGGTGGTCTCGCCGAGAGGGATCTTGAGGCGGATAACATGGCGCTCGGAGGCGGCGCGGACCTTGGCCTCGGCGGGATCGATGTTGCGGCAGTGTCGGTCGTAGCCGAAGCTGGCGCCCTCCGCCCCGCCCTCCTCGTCCTGCACGTCGGAGTGGAACTTGGCGACGCGCTCCTCGCCGCAGAAGCAGTAGTAGGCGCGCCCGAGGGAGACGAGCCGCTCGGCGTGCTCGCGATAGAGGTCGAAGCGCTCCGACTGGATGTAGGGAGCGACGGGGCCGCCGACATCGGGACCCTCGTCCCACTTGACGCCGAGCCATTCGAAGGTGTCGTAGAGGTTCTGGACGTAGTCCTGGCTGAAGCGCGAGCGGTCGGTGTCCTCGAGCCGGAGGATGAATTTGCCGCCTTTGGAGCGGGCGAAAAGATAGTTGAAAAGCGCCGTGCGGACGCCGCCGATGTGCTGGAGCCCCGTGGGCGAAGGCGCGTAGCGAACCCGGACCTGCATCGCTGTCTCTCCCGGTGGCCGCGCGTTTCCGCGCGACGGACGATTGGAGGATGGATTATAGCCGTGGCGCTTCCGGGGGGTCAATAAGTGGCGGCGCCTCAGCCGACCCCGGCGGCCACCGCCTGGAGCAGCGCGGCGAGAATGCCGGCGAGCGCCGCCAGCGCGGCCAGCGCGAGCCAGGCGAGCGCCGCTCCCCAAGCCGGCGCCTCGCCTCGGCGGGGCGGCAGAAGCGCGCGGGCGAGGGCCGCGAGCAAAGCTACCGGTGCAAGCCCCCAGGAGACCCGTCCGGTCCAGGCGACCAGAGCCGACTGCGTCTCGTCGAGGAAGCCCTGGACATTGCCCGCCGCGTACAGGAAAACCAGCGCGAAGTCGAGGGCGGCAAGGAACAGCGCGGTCCGCTTCGTCGCGACTTCGAGCAGGGTCTTGGCGTTTTCCCGTTCGGTGAGGCTCATGGCGGATACCATACCGCCCGCGGCGGCCCCGGGCAAGCGCGGCGTTCCGTCTGGCGCCCGGAGCCCGGGTGGGGTATAACCATCGTATGGAAAGCGACGGAGGAGCAGCCCCATGAAGCGGGTCGTGACGTTCATCCTCGTGGCGGCCTGCGCGGTCGCCGCCTTCATGGTCGGATGGGTTTCATTCCGTCTGGAGCCGGGCGCCTGGGGCGTCGTCAGGACCAAGACCGGCGGCGTGGAGGAAACGGCCATCGAGTCGGGGAGCTTCGCCTGGCGTTGGGAGGCCCTTCTTCCCACGAACCTTTCTCTCGCCGAATTCGCTTTGTCGCCGCGGGAGCTGCGCGTCGCGAGCGAGGGCGAGCTGCCCTCGGCCGCGGCGTACTCGGCCTTCGCCCCCGGCAAGCCCGATTTCTCCTACGGCCTCGAAGCCACGCTTCGGGCGACGATACGGAGCTCCGCGCTCCCCGGTCTTGTGGCCTCGGGAGCTGCGCCGGACCAGGCGGGGCTCGACGCGAGCTTCGGCCTGCTCCTCGAGCGCGCCAAGCAGTCGCTCGCCTCCGCCCTGGTCGCTCGAGCCGGCGAGAGGGAATTCGCGGAAGCCTTGCCTTCGGGCGAGCGCTCCGCGATCGAAGCGCTCGCGGCGGATGTCGAAGCCGCGGTCCCCGAACTCGAGGTCCTCTCGCTCACCATAGATGCCGTCCGCCTGCCCGACCTCGACCTGTACCGCTACGTCCGCGACGCGTACCGGTCCTGGCTCGACGCCACGCTCGCTGCGACCGAGGCCCTGCTCGCCGACGACGCGGCCTTCCGCGCGCGCGACGAGCTCGCCCTGGAACGGCTCGAGCGCTACGGCGAGCTGCTGGAACGCTACCCCGTCCTCGTGGACTTCCTGGCCATCGAAGCCGGGGCCGATCCGGACCTGCTCGGCGTCCTCGGTACCCGGGCCGGACGTGTACCCGACGCGGAGTAGCGCGTGGAGTACTTCCTCAACTTCGACAAGATCGCCTACCTGCGGGGCCCGCGCCCCGAGGGCTGCATCCTCTGCCTGATCCGGGACGGGGACGAGCGGGTGGTGCGGCTCGTGGTTCGCGAGACCGCCTCCTTCTCCGCGTCGGTGAACCTCTACCCCTACAACCCGGGGCACCTGATCCTCTTTCCGAAGCGTCATGTCACCGACCTGCGCTCGCTCTCGCGGGCTGAACGCGCGGAGCTCGACGGCTTGTTGGACGAGTGCCTCACGGCCCTCGACGCCACGCACAGCCCCGCGGGCTACAACTTGGGCTACAACATGGGGCTCGTCGCGGGAGCGAGCATCGAGCATCTGCATCTGCACGTCATACCGCGCTATCCCCGCGAGATCGGCATCGCGGAGCTCGTGGCCGGCAAGCGCGTCCTGGTCGAAGATCCCTTCGAAACCGAGCGGAGGCTCCGCGCCTGGTTCGCCGAACGCGACGCGGCGGGCGCTCAGGCCGGAGAGTCCGAGGCTCCGTAAGGAAGGATGACGAGGACGGACGAAGGCCCCGGGTCGATGGAGAACTCCCGGCCCACGGTCTCGTTGCTGACGCCGAAGCCCCCCGGCCCCCATTCCAGGCCGTCCAGGGACCAGCGCAGGCCCCGGCTCGTCATGCCCGTGGCGCCGCCGGCAAGCGGGAACACCGAGACGGTCGATCCGGGTTCGGCCTGCCAGGTCCGGGCGCCCGAAATCCTCACCACGCGCTCGCCCGGCGCCCACCACTCGTCCGGGCCCTCGGCGCGTTCGAAGAGGGCGCGCACCGCGAGCAGGTGGTCGAGCCTTCCGCCGCCGCCGCCAGCCAGCACGACACGGTTCGCTCCCGCGTCCCTGAGCAGGCGCAGGCCGAGCTCGGTGTCGGTCTCGTCCTTGGCGCGAGGCGCAAGGTGTACGCGGGCCCGCGGATACGACCCCACCAGGGCCAGGTCGCTGACGGAATCCATGTCGCCCGCGATGAGGTCGGGATCGACGCCCCAAGCCGCGGCGAGGTCGAGGCCGGAGTCCGCGGCGCAGACGAGGCCGAAGCGGCCGAGCAGGCTTTCGATGGCGGAACGGGGCGGGGCTTCGCCGCCGGTGAGCAGGAGGGCGCGCATGGCAGCGATTGTCCTCCGCGCGCGGTCGCGGGGTCAAGCGCCGGGCGGGCGCCGGCTCTGGACGCCCGCCCCCCGCTCCGGTACAAACGAAGCATGCGGATCGATCATCTGGTTCCGGCGGCCCTCTACGATTTCGGCGCGGTCCTCGCGCGCGCCGGGTTCCAGGCCTGGATAGTCGGCGGCGCCATCCGTAACCTGGTCCTCGGGCGCGAGCCCTCCGACTGGGACGCCGCCACCGACGCCCGGCCCGAGGACGTGATGCGTGCCTTCCGCCGTACCGTCCCGACCGGCGTCAAGCATGGCACGGTCACGGTGTTCTGGCGCGACCTCCAGATCGAGACCACAACCTTCCGTGTCGAGGAAGGCTACGCGGACGGCAGGCGGCCCGACCGCGTCTCGTTCACGCCCGACATCCGCGAGGATCTGAAGCGCCGCGACTTCACCATGAACTCCATGGCCCTGAATCTCGCGACGAGGGAGTTCCTCGACCCCCACGACGGGCTCGGCGACCTCGGGCGCCGCCTCGTGCGCGCCATCGGGAACCCGCTCGAGCGTTTCGACGAGGACGGGCTCAGACCGCTCCGGGCGGTGCGCTTCGCGGGCCAGCTCGGCTACGCGATCGACGGTCCGACCTTCGAGGCCATCGGATCCTCCCTGCACCGCTTCCGCGCCGTCTCATCCGAGCGCGTCCGCGACGAATTCGCGAAAATCCTGCTCTCGGCCCGGCCCTCCTACGGTATCGGCCTGCTCGAGCGCTCGGGGCTGCTCGCCGAATTCCTGCCGGAGCTGGCTGCCTGCCGCGGCGTCGAACAGGGCGGCCTCCATTCCTTCGACGTGTTCGACCACCTGGCCGCCGCCTGCGACGCGGCCCCGCCCGTTCTCGAGCTCCGGCTTGCGGCCCTGCTCCACGACCTGGGGAAACCGGGCAGGAAGGCGGGCGACGCGGAGGGCGGCTTCAGCTTCCATCGACACGAAGAGGATTCCGCGCGCATGGTCAAGGGCATCCTGCCGCGGCTCAAGTTCCCGAACCTCGTCACCGAGCGGGTCGAGCGCCTCGCGCGCCACCACATGTTCTCGTACTCCGACGAATGGACCGACGCGGCGGTCAGGCGCTTCGTGGCCCGGGTCGGCGAGGACCTGGTCGAGGACCTCCTCGCGCTGCGGGTCGCCGATTCGGCGGCCCTGGCGGGAACTCCGCCCGAACCGCGCGGCGTGGAGTCCTTCCGGAAGCGCATCGAGGCCGTGCTCGCCGCGTCGCGGGTGCTCGGCGTCAAGGACCTGGCGGTGTCCGGCGACGATCTGGCCTCGGTCGGCGTGCCGAAGGGACCGGTCATGGGCCGCCTGCTCGCGGAGCTCCTCGAGACCGTCATGGACGACCCCTCGCTGAACGAACGCGAGAGGCTGCTCCTGATCGCGGAACGGATCAAGCCGAAGTACGGCCTTTCGTGAAGGGGCCTCAGGCGGGCCGCGCGGCGCGGCCGGAGGAGGATGCCATGGATGCGGATGCGTTCCACCGCTCGCTGACCGTGGTCGACGGCCATTGCGACACGGTGCTCGACCTGGTCGGCCGCCCGCTTTCGCGCCCCGGGGGCCTGCCGCGCGACTTCCTCAAGCGCGGAAGCTTCGGCCACCTGGACCTGCCGCGCCTCGTCGAAGGCGGCATGGCCTGCCAGACCATGGCTCTCTTCGTGGAGGACGCTCTCGTCCCCGACGCCACGGCCGAGACCCATCGCCTCATCGACGCGCTCGAGTCCGTCTTCGACCGCACCGACCGCTTCGTTCAGGTGACGGACGCCGCCGGCATCCGGGCGGCGCGGCAGGCCGGGAAGCTGGCCGCCCTGCTCTCGATCGAAGGGGGCGAATGCCTCGGCGGCAGCCTCGACGAGCTCCGCGCGTTCCGCGCGCGCGGCGTGCGCATGCTCGGCCTGACCTGGAACCGCGCGAACGCCCTCGGTCGCGGCGTCCGCGCCCCGGGCCCGGGCGGCCTCACGGATTTCGGCCGGAAGACGGTGCGGGAGATGGAAAGGCTCGGGATGGTGGTCGACGCGTCCCACCTTTCCGACGAGGCGCTCGACGACCTGCTCGCGATGGCGGAACGGCCCGTGGTCGCCTCGCACTCGAACGCGCGCGCCGTCTGCCCCGACGACCGGAACCTCGACGACGCGCGGGCCGAGGCCATCGCGCGCACGGGCGGCCTTGTCGCCCTCACCTTCGCGGGCGCCTTCGTCGATGCTGACCCCGCGCGCGTCTCGCTCGCCCGCTTCCTCGACCATTTCGAGCACCTGCTCGCCGTGGTCGGCCCCGGGCACCTCGGCCTCGGCTCGGACTTCGACGGCTACACCGACGCGTATGGCGTGGTCCTGCCATCCTGCGCGGACCTGCCCGCGCTGACGAGCGCCCTGCTCGCGCGGGGGCACGCGGCGGAGACGGTCCGCGGCTTCATGGGAGAGAACTGGCTCAGGATATTCGAATGATGGAAGCCGGAAGGGAAGACTAGGGAAAGAAGCCTCAGCCGAGCTCCCTGATGCGCTCAGCCTCGAGCCCGCCCGCGGCGACGATGCCGTCGTAGGCCATGCGCGCAGCCTCGCGCTCCGCTTCCTTCTTGCTCTTGCCGCCCGCAGGCCCGTAGGAGACTTCGCCGACGCGGCAGAGCACCTGGAAGGTCCGGTCGTGGTCGGGCCCGACCTTGGCGGCGAGCTCGTAGACCGGGTACTGCCGGCGATACTTCTGCAGGTATTCCTGGAGGATGGTCTTGTAGTCCTTGCGGTGCCGGCCCTCGAGCACCTTGTCGACCTCGGGGACCGTCAGCCTGAGCACGAAGGCGGCCGCCTTTTCGAAACCCTGGTCGACGTAACAGGCCCCGATGACGGCCTCGAGGGCGTCGGCGAGGATGGCCTTCTTGCGCCGCCCGCCGGTCTGCTCCTCGCCCTTCCCCACGCGGATCACCCGGTCGACCCCGAGTTCCGCCGCGATCGACGAGAGCGTGTCCTCTGACACCACGAAGCTCTTGACCCGCGCCAGCTCGCCCTCGGCCTTGTCGGCGAGGGTCCGGTACAGGTACGACGCTACGACGACGCCGAGGACGGCGTCGCCGAGGAATTCGAGTCGTTCGTTGTTCGGGGCCGAGGATTGGTCCTCGTTGGCGAAGGAACGATGGGTGAGGGCGCGGTCCAGGAGCTCGAGCTCCCTGAACCGCAGCCCGCAGACCTTCTGGAAGGCGTTCAGGACCGACTTGCGCTGGCGGCCGGGGCCGCCCGCCGAAACGGCGAACCGGGTCGCCGCCATCGAAGCCGCCTGCGCCGAAGCCGCCGCCACCCTGCAAACGGTCGGTTGGACCGTACCGGGCGGGGCAGCGGATACCGACGGGCGC
>JAKLEE010000020.1 GCA_022703215.1 Spirochaetota bacterium
CGTCGATCAGATCGAGGAGCGAGAGCCCGCGGTGCTGGTAGTTCTTCGCGATGGACACCACGAGGCGCAGGTTCGACGAGATCATGCGGTTCTTGCAGCGCATGAGCTCGGCATCGACGTCCGTCTTCTCCGCGAGCAGGGAGGCGTCGAGGCGCGAAAGGTCCACGCCGTCCGCCGACAGGGCCACGATCTCCTTGGAGCGGGCGCGCGTCTTCTGGATGCGCTCGCCGAGCTGGAGCTCCTCCGCGGCCGTCAGCAGCGGGAAGCGGGAGATCTGCTTGAGGTAGAGGGCGAGCGGATCGGTTTCCTTCTGGTGGCGGGTCTTGGCTTTCTTCTTGATGGCTAGGGTGGTCCGGGGTTTCTTCTTCTTGGTCGGCGGCTGCTTGGATGCCACGTTTTCGCTCATCCGGCTCTCCCCTTGTTTCCGGTCCGGGGACGAAGGAACGCCCGGAATAGGCGCTGGCGTCCGTCCCGGGGAACGGCTAGAGTAGTTTAACGCATGCGTATTCGCTAATCAAATTTCGCGGACGCTTTTCCGTGGTTTTTTCCAGGTTCAGAATGGGGCCTCGCGCGGGGCGCTTCGGGGATCGATGGCCTCCCCGTTGCGGAAAACCATGAAGTAGGCGACGGGCCTGCGCTCGGCCAGGTCGAGGCCGACCGAGCCGATGCGGGTTCCCGGCGACACCGGGTCGCCCACCTTGACCTCGAGCTTGTCCGCGCCGCCGTAGACGTAGATGAGTCCGTCGCTGGCCTGCACGAAGGCGACGCGGCCGAATCCGCGGAAAGGCCCCGCGGACACCACGGTGCCCGCGCGGACGGCCACGATGCGGGCGGACTCAGACGATTCGATCGCGATGCCGAAAAGCTTGCCCTCGAGATAGCGCTGCGGCCCCGCGACCGGCCAGGCTCCCGCGGCCGCGGCGGGTTTCGTCGCGGACGCGGCCTTCCCCGCCTCGGCGTCGCCCGGCACGGGCTTTGCGGCGGCCCCCGCTCCCGCGGTTCCGGACGCGCCAGAGCCGGCCGGAGCCGGGACGCCGGCGGAGGGGCTTCCGGCGGCGGCAGCTGCCGGACCGGGCACGAGGAGGCGTTCGCCGGGACGGATGAGGGCGTCCGCCTTGAGGCCGTTGAGCGAGAGCAGCTCCGCGAGCGGGATTCCGTAGCGTCGGGCGATGCCGTAGAGCGTTTCGCCCTTGTCGACCACGTGGACGGAGGGGATGAGCAGGCGCGCGCCGACCGACAACTTGCGCGGATCGGTGATGGCGTTGGCCTTGAGGATGGCTTCGGCGCTCACGCCGTAGGTCCGGGACAGCGAATACACGGTCTCGCCCTTGCCCAGCACGTGCCAGACGGGGTCGGCCGCGGCGAGGGGCGAGGCGGCTACGAGCAGGGCGGCCACGATGGCCGCGGGGGTTCGGGCGTTGCGCATCCGCTCCGATCATCGGCGCGGAAGCGCGAACTGTTTAGCGGCTTGGTTCCGCGGCCGCGCTTTGGGCGCTCTCCTCGAAGAGCCAGCGGCCGGCGTCGTCCAGAATTTTGGAAAGGATGACCACATGGACCTCCGCCCTGGCCCGCTCCGCCTCGCGGGCCCAAGCCTCGCTCTTGCGCCAACGGGCCCTGAGCGCGGCGCGGCGCGCCCGGGCGAGCTCGCCGAGGCGTTTCGACTCGTCAGGATCGTCCAGGGCCGGCGCGGCCAGGTTGGCCAGCAGGTAGGCCGAGATGAGGCCGAGCGTCGCGTCCTTCGAGCCCGTGGTCTTGCCGAGCTCCGGGGCGGCCTCGGCGCCGCGTTTGAGGAGCACGAGGGCGAAGGCGTGGAAGAAGGACAGCCACTCCCGGTTGTCGACGTCGCCCGCGCCGAGGAATTCGTCGCAGAAGGCGAGCACCGAGGCCGGATCGTTGCGCAGGAGGCGCGGCACGGCGAACACGACGGCATTGCGCCTGAGCATGGCGGGCTTCCGGGTCCGGAGCTCGGTTTCGAGGCGCTCGACTCCCGCCAGGTCGGCGCGGAGGAGCGAAGCGTTGACCATGAGGCGGACGTACTGCCCGCGGAAGGCCCCCTTGCGGTACATCCGGTCGGAGAGCAGCGATGAAAGACCGGCCCAGTCCTCCTTCTCGACGAGCGTGAACACGCGGCGGTTGGCCAGGAAGAAGCCGTTGAGCGCCGCGAGAGCGACCACGAAGAGGGCCGCCATCGGCCAATTGGCCGACCAGAATCCGGCGGAGGATTCGGCGCCGAGCACGACGAAGGGCATGAGGAAGATGAACAGGAAGGAGAAGGCGAAAACCGCGTTGAAAAGAACGAAAATAGTCGTAAACTTCATGCGGATCGGCTCCAATAATATAGGGAAAGGCCTTAATGGGACCTTTGCGTCCCGGGCATCGCGAAAAGTCGAGTGTACGGTCGCGACGGCACGGGGTCAATGGGGGACGGATGAACGGAGTTCCGGTCAAGGATCTCAGGCCCGATGATTACTACAACGCGCCGGTCTTCCTGGACGACGACTACATACTGCTGACGCCCGAGACGCCCGTGACCAAGCAGCTCGTCACGGCCTTGCAGGAATGGGATTTCAGGCAGCTGCGGAGCGAGGGCACTCCGGGCGAGCGCATCGAGGTCCAGACCGCCGCCGAAACCGACGGGGCCGAGGCGAAGGTCGTGGCGGCCGGGACCGTGGTCGCGGACGCCGAGCGCCTCGAACGGATACGGTCTTTCTACGAGGATTTCGTCGTCTGGGTCGAGGCGCTGTTCACCCGCTATGTCACCCGCAACGAGGTGGGCCTCAAGGAAATCACCGACCGCTCGAAGTCCCTGGTCGAGACCGTGGCCGAAAACCGCAAGCTGATGCTCCGCGTCATCGGGACCGTGCCGCCGCACTCGAACTACCTGGTGGCGCACGCGGCGCGCTCGACGGTGCTGGCCGTCGTGCTGGGGCAGGCCCTCAAGCTGCCGGCGCACCGCCTCATCGAGCTCTGCATGGCCTCGGTGGTGCACGAGATCGGCATGGTGCGCCTCCCTCCCCAGCTCTACATGGCCGACCGCAAGCTGACCGACCAGGAGCGCACCTCCATCTCGGCGCACCCCCTGCTCGGCTACAAGATCCTCAAGGAAAAGCAGTTCCCGCTGGCCATCTGCCTGGCCGCCCTCGAGCACCACGAGCGGATGAACGGCGCCGGCTACCCGCGGCGCGTGACCGGCGAGAAAATTTCCCTCTATGCACGCATCATCGCCGTGGCCTGTTCCTACGACGCGCTGACCGCCGCGCGACCCTTCAAGGAAGCCCGCGGGGGCTCGGCGAGCATACTCGAGCTGCTCCGCAACGAGGGCAAGCAGTACGACGAGACCGTCATCAAGGCCCTCGTCTACTCGCTCTCGATCTTTCCGGTCGGCTCCTACGTGCTGCTTACGAACGGCAAGAGCGCGCAGGTGGTGGACGTCAACACCGAGAATCCGCGCTATCCCGTGGTGCAGGTGCTCGGCGTGCGGACGCCCGACGGCAAGGAAGTGATCGTCCAGACGAGCGAAACCGGCGTGCGCGTCCTGCGCGCCCTGACCAAGGCCGAGGCCGCCGAGCGCATACCGTCCTGAAGCGTCCGGCGCGGCGCCGGATGCCCGTGCACATGCCCGGTGTCGGTGCCGGATCCGAGTCGGACGCGCATGCCGGCCGGGAGCCCGGGGGCCTTTCCGCTTCCCTCAACGTTCGCTATGCTTTGCTCCATAACCGATACCTCCGAACGAGGAGCAAGGCATGGACATCTCTCCCCTCCAGCACGCGCGCTACGCGTACCTTCCCAAGCTGCCCGGCGCGCTCGCCGCCGACCCGGCCTCAGTGGCCGTCGAGCTCGGCGAACCCACCGAGTCGGTCGCGGACCGCGACGAGCTCAAGTCCCTCTTCAAGGCCACCTACGGCAAGCCCATCGCCCGCTTCGTCCCCGGCAGGGCGAAGGTCGAGGGCCGTAGGCCGCTCAAGGTCGGCGTCATCCTTTCGGGCGGCCAGGCGCCGGGCGGCCACAACGTCATCGCGGGCCTCTTCGACGGGCTCAAGAAGCTCAACCCAGACTCGATGCTGTACGGCTTCAAGGGCGGCCCGTCCGGACTGGTGGACGACAAGGCCGTCGAGATCGACGAGAAGCTCCTGGCCACCTACCGCAACACCGGAGGCTTCGACATGATCGGCTCCGGCCGCACCAAGATCGAGACGGACGAGCAGTTCGCCGCCAGCCTCGCGACCGCCCGCAGGCGCGGCCTCGACGCCGTGGTGGTTGTCGGCGGCGACGACTCGAACACCAACGCCGCCCTGCTGGCCGAGTACTTCATCAAGGAAGGCGCTCCGGTCTCGGTGGTCGGCGTCCCGAAGACCATCGACGGCGACCTCAAGAACGAGCACGTCGAGACGAGCTTCGGCTTCGACACGGCCACCAAGACCTACGCTGAGCTCGTCGGCAACATCGAGCGCGACGCCGCGAGCGCCCGCAAGTACTGGCACTTCATCAAGCTGATGGGCCGCTCCGCGAGCCACATCGCGCTCGAGGTGGCCCTGCAGACCCGCCCGAACGTGGCGCTCGTGTCGGAGGAGATCGAGGCGAAGTCCATGACGATCGCCCGCGTGGTCGAGGAGATCGTCGCTTCCATCGTCGCGCGCGCCGAGAAGGGCATGAATTTCGGCGTGGTCCTGGTGCCCGAGGGACTCGTCGAGTTCGTGCCGGAGTTCAAGGCGCTCATCGCCTCGCTCAACGAGCTCCTGGCCCGCGAGGCGACAGCCTTCGGCGCCCTCGCCGACGACGCCGCGCGCCTCGAGTTCGTCCGCTCGCGCCTTCCGGCCGAAGCCGGCGCGCTCTACGCGAGCCTGCCCTCGGACATCCGCGCCCAGCTGGCCATGGACCGCGACCCCCACGGCAACGTCCAGGTCAGCCGCATCGAGACCGAGAAGCTGCTCATCGCGCTCGTGGAGCGGAGGCTCAAGGAACTGGCGAAGGAAGGCCGCTACACTCTCAAGTTCTCGGCGCTGGCCCACTTCTTCGGCTACGAGGGCCGCTGCGCCTTCCCCTCGAACTTCGACGCGGACTACTGCTACTCGCTCGGCTACTCGGCGGCGCTGCTCGCGGCCAACGGCCTGACCGGCTACCTCTCGTCCGTGCGCGGCCTCGAGAAGCCGGCCCGCGAATGGGTGGCCGGCGGCATCCCGCTGACCATGATGATGAACCTCGAGCGGCGCCACGGCGAGCTGAAGCCCGTCATCCGGAAGGCCCTGGTCGAGCTCGACGGCGCGCCCTTCAAGGCCTTCGCAGCCGCGCGCGGCGCCTGGGCGGTCGAGACCGCCTACCGCTTCCCCGGGGCCATCCAGTACTACGGCCCGGCCGAAGTCTGCGACCGCCCCACCGAGACCCTGCTCCTCGAAAAGGGCCGCAGATAAAAAAGGAACCACGGAGGCACGGAGATCGGGAGATGGGAGGGAGGGAAAACCGTGGATGGGGAATCTAAAACCAATTTCGGTTCCGGATTATTCCCCTCACGCTCTCTTCCCTCCCAGACTCCGTGCCTCCGTGGTTCGTATTTCTCGTTACGGCGACAGCTTGGCGGGGTCGAGCTTGACGAGCTTGCCGCCGCGGGTGCCGATGTAGAGGAAGCCGCCGGCCAGCAGGGGCCGGGCGCTGGCTATGTCGCCGAGCGCCGCCGAACCGGTCTTCGCCGGCGGCGGGGGACCTATGCGCCAGGCCACGAGCTCGCCCGAAACCGTCCCGAAGTACAGCGTGTCGCGCGACAGGAGCGGCGGGGCGGAGACGCCCTGTAGAGGCGCCATCAGCTCGAGCCCGTCCGCGTCCCAGGCCCGTATGGTGTCGCCAGAGAACGCCACCGCCCCCGAGGCGTTGAGCTCGAGCTCGGAGGCGGGACCTTCGCTCATGCGGCGCTCCCAGCGCACCCTCCCCTCGCCCAGATCCACGAGCACCACGAGTCCGCTCGAATCGCCGAAGCAGGCAAGGTTCTCGAAAATGCGCGGGGCGGAGGGCAGGGGATTCCTCGCGGAGGTGGCGATCTCGAGCCGCTTTTCGCCCGAGGCCACGTCGTAGAGCATGAAGCGCCCGCCCTTGTCGACGACGGCGGCCAGCCCCTGGAAGTGGACCGGCGACATGGAGACTCCGCCCTCCACCCGGATTTCGCGCAGGGTGGCGGCCGTGTCGGGATCGATGAGGTCGAAGCCGGTCGCGGAGGCCAGGAGCACGCCGTCGGGGAAGGGCGCCGCGCGGTCGCCGGCGCCGGGTTCCACGGGTCGCCTGGCCAGCTCGAGCCCGGTGGCGCCGTCGAGCACGACGAGCTCCCGCGAGCCGGAGACGTAGACCCGTCCCTTGTAGGTGACCGGGTGGCCGCCCTGGGCGCCTTCCACGTATTTACGCCAGAGGACCGCGCCCGTACCGTCGCTCGCCGCGAGCGAGCCGCCTGAGTCGACCGAGAGCAGCACGAAGCCGTCGAGCCCCGGCACCTGCACGAGGGCGCCGCGGGCGGGCCGGGCGGAGACCGTCCAACCAGCCGCGATGGCCGGATGCGGCAGGGCCGGAGCCCTGGCGCCGGGCTTCGGCTCGGGAGCGGGCGGGGCCTTCGCGCCGAAGGCTTCGAGCTCCGCGCGGGAAGCCTTGGCGGGAAGCGCCAGCGAGGGCGCGACGAGGCGGCGGCCCGCGGCCAGCTCGTCCCCGGTCGGCCCGCCGCGGCCTTCAAGGCCCGCCGGATTCGCGGCGAAGGGATCCCAGGGGAAGCCTCCGGAAGGAGGGGCGGTCCGCTCGGCGGCGGACAGCTCGCGCTCGAGCGCGCCGAGGGCCGCGTCGGCCTTCGCGGCGTCCGCAGCGCCGATCACCAGGGTTTCGCCCGCGCCGGCGCTCGGGGCCAGCACGACCAGCACGCCGAGCGCCGCGCGCGCGAGGCCGTCGGAGCCCGAAGCGGCGGCGAGGCGGTCGATCACCGGCCCCGCGTGCAGGGCGGCGACCCTTCCTTCCTTGACGACCACGCGCGTCGCGTCCCCGTCCGCCACGGACACGAGGAATTCGGTGCCGCGCACGCCGCAGTAGGCGTGCTCGGTGGAGATCCGGAAGGAATCGCCGCCCGCGAGGGCGCGCACCTTCGAGAATACCGAGCCGGTCGACAGACCGAGGCTCGAGCGCACGCGACGCTCGGAACCGAGGGCTTCGGCGACGGCGAGGTCGACCGAGAGGGACGTGTCGGCGGCGAGGCGGACTGTCGCAAGATCGCCCAGCTCGAACTCGAGGGCCGAGAGCGGTCCGGTGCGCAGGGTTTCGCCGGGCGCTATCGGGTCGCCCAGGTCGAGCATCCGCTCTCCGGCCGGACCGAAGGCACGGGCTTCACCTTCCACGTACACGACGCGCGCCTCGAGAGCGCTCGAGACGACGGAATCCGCGGCAGGCGCGGCGTCGGCGTCTCCGGCCGTTCCGGCCGCTCCGCTCCGGCTTCCCGCGTTCCCGCAGGAGAAGAGGAGCGCAAGCGCAGCCAGGAGGGGTACGGCGTTCGCGATGGCGGCGCGGGCGCGGCCCCGGGATCGAAGGGGAGCCGCGTCCGGGGCTACGCGCGCCGTCCGGCGATTCTCTCGCACGGGATTCATGGTAGCCTCCGTCGGGGATGCGGGAAGGGGTTAAGGAACCGCGCGCCGGGCCCCGGGTGGGGCCTCGCGGAACGTCGCCGCCGGAAGCCTCGCGATCCTCCACGAAACCATATCCCGCGTCGGGGCGCGCATCAAGGCCGGCTCCTCCTGAACGTATTGCCGGGGCGCCGCCTTCGCGCTAGTATCGCCGACGCGGAAGGCACGGAAGCGGTACGCGGGAGCTCCCGCGGGATGCCCGCGCGCGCTTTCCGGAAAAACGGGGGATGGATGCTCGGATTCCTGCGGAGGCTGTTCGGCGCCCGCCGAGACGACGGGAGCGATGAAGGCGAACTCTGGACGGCCCCGCTCGGGAACCCGGAGTCGGCCGGATTCCGCCTCTCGATGGATGAACGTTACGCGGTCCGGCCCGCGGACGGGGCCCTCGAGCTCGAACTCAGGAAGGGCTCGCTCTTCGCCTGGGCGGAAGCGCCGGCCAGGCTGGCCTCGGACTTCGCCTGCCAGGCGCGCATCGCCTTCGACGAGGCCCCGGGCCACGCGGCGGCCGGCCTCATATTCCGGGCTTCCGGCGACCGCGACTTCGTCCACGTCCTCGTCTCCAACCGGGGCTATGTCAGGATGGACGCGGTGTTCAACGGCGATCCGCGGACCGTCGTGCCCTGGACCGAGCTCCGAAGCGTCCCCGGACCGGAATTCGAACTCCGCGTGACCGCCCGCGGCGTGGCCTGGACCGCCTTCGTCGACGGCGCCTGGGCCTTCGAGGCGGAGGACGAGACCGCGGAATCGGGCTCGCTCGCCTTTGCGGCGCAAACCTACGCCGACTGCCCCCGCGCCCGCTTCTCGCTCAGGGAGCTCGCGCTCGAGACGCGCCCGGGCGAAATCGAGACGGCGCACTGGGCCTGGCTCGCCGGCATGCCGCCTGCGCCCTCCGCGCGGCTGTCGCTGGCGCGGAGCCTCCACGCGGACGGATCGCAACTCGCCGCCCTGGTCCAGCTGCGCCGCTCCGAGAAGGACGCGCCGCTCGACGCGGACGCCTGGTTCCTCCGTGCCGAGGCGGCGATCCGGCTCGAGCTCTGGGACGAGGCGGGCTCCGCCCTCGACGCCTGCCTGGAGCTCCAACCCGGACGCGAGGACGCACGCGAGGAGCGGGCCAACCTGCTCTACCTCCGGTCGCGCCACGCCGAGCTCCGCGAGCTGCTGGAGGGCGAGCGCGAGCGGACCGAGGCGAGCCCGCGCCTTTCCAACCTGCTCGGCCACGCGCTCTGGAATGCGGGGGACTGGGAAGGCGCGGCCGCCGCCTACGGCCGGGCCGCCGAGCTCGAAAGCGCCATGCCGATCTTCGAGGCCAACCGCGCGAGAGCCCTCGAGGAAGCCGGGCGAAGCGCGGAAGCGCTCGAGTCGTGGCGTCGCGCAGCGCGCCTGTTCGCCCAGGAAGAAGCCGTCGACGACCTCCGCTCCTCGATCGAGCGCATCGCCTCGCTCTCGCCGCGCGATCCCGGGCTCGGCGCCCTCCGGGCGCGCCTGCTCTACGCCGAAGGGCGCTTCGACGAGGCTTCGAAGGCCCTCGAGCGCCTCGCGAAGGCCGGAACGGAGGACTCGGCGGTCTGGTATCTGGCCGGACTCCTGCGCTCCCGCCGCGGCGACCGTGAAGGCGCCCTTCCCTTCCTCGAGAAGGCCGTCGGGCTCGAACCGGGCTTCGCGCCGTTCAGGTTCCGCCTGGCCGAGGCGCGCTTCCTGTCCGGCAGGGAGCTCGGCGACGCGCTCGAGAAAGCCCTGGAGCTCGCGCCGACGGACGCCTGGATCCAGAACCTGGACGGCATGGTCGCCCAGGCCGACGGAGACCGCGCAAGGGCGGAAACCCGCTTCCGATCGGCGCTCGCGGCGCTGCCGGCGGAAGTCGACCCCGCGCTGAACCTGGCCGCCCTCCTCGCCGAAACCGGGCGGGCAGCCGAGGCCCTCGATATCCTCGCGCCTTTCGGGGAGGATGCGAGGGCCCTCAACCAGCGGGGCAATGCCCTGGTCGTCCTCGGCCGCCTCGCGGACGCGGCGGACGCCTACGCCGGGGCCGTACGCGCCGCCATCGACGCCGGCTTCCGTGCCGAGGAGGCGGCCGAATTCCGCGACAACCGGGCGGCTTGCCTCGTCGAGCTCGGGCTCTGGTCCGACGCCGAGGAGTGCCTCCGCGTCTCGCTCACCGAGGCGCCGGGCGCGCGCGCCTACGCCCTGGCCGGCAGGGTCGCGGAGGAACTCGGAGACCTGGTCCGCGCAGAGACCGCGTGGCGGGCGGCGCTCGAACTCGAGCCGTCGGACGCGCGCACGCGCGAGGCCCTGGCCCGGAACTACCTCGTCCGCAGGCGCGACGCCCGGTTCCGGGAGGAACTCGGAAAGCTCGCCGCGCTGGCCCCGGAACGGGCGGCCAAGCTCGAGGCGGATTTCCTCGAGGTTTCCACGGAGCGGCTCTCCTGTTCCGGCTGCGACCGCGTCTGGCGCGCGCCCCGCCCAGTCCCGCCGACGAGCGCGAAAAGCCTCCGCGTCGTCCCGCCCGACGAGGTGCCCGCCGGATCCTGTCCGAGCTGCGGACGGATCTGGTGCGTGGGCTGCCGGAAAGACTCGGTCGGGGAGGACGGCAGGATGAGCTGTCCGGAGTGCGGCGTGCCCCTCAAGCTCAACGACGAGCGCCTCCGCTACCTGGTTCACGAGGGACTCGCGAAGGCGGCCCGTTCCGGCTGAGCGCCGCCTGCGCGTATTGCATTTCGCGCTCCGGCAAGGTAGTATCCGCGACAGCGCCGTGAACCGCGGACGCCGTCCGGCGGCCCGGGCAAAGCGCGCGAAGGACAGCCCACGTGACACGCAGCAAGCTAGCGATCCTGGCCCTCATCCTCGCCGGCACGGCCTTGTTCGCCGGCGCCCAGGATATACTGACCGCCGACCGCTTCCTCCAGCAGGTCGGAGAACGCTACGCGGCCATGGCCGACTACGAAGGCCGCCTGGTCATCACCACGAGCCGCGGCACGCAGGAGGGCACGGTCCTGCACAAGGCGCCGAACCTCCTCCGCATCGATTTTTCGAACCCCGCCGGACAGGTCATCTCCTACGACGGAGCCACCCTGCTCGTGTACGTGCCCGAGCTCCGCGCCATCCTGAGCCAGACCGTCCGCGCCCCCGAGGAAGGCGGCGCCGCCGGCAGCGCCGGGGTCGCCACCGCAGAGGGCCTGCGCACGCTCAGGCGCAACTATTCGGCCGCCTACGAGAAAGGCCCGGAACCCGTCGAGCTCGCGGGAACCCCGGAGCGGGTGGTCCGCCTGGTGCTGAACCGCAAGACGGTCGCCGAGGGCTTCAGGACCATCGTCCTGTCCGTCTCCGCCGACACGAAGCTTATCCGGCGCATCGAGGGCACCACGGTGGCCAACGAGACCATCGTGTTCGACTTCACGGCCATCAAGACCGACCAGGGCATCGCCCCCTCGCGCTTCATCTACGACGCGCCCAATTCCGCCAACACCTACTCGAACTTCCTGTTCAAGCCCGAGGAGTGAGCGGTACGGCCGGACAGCGCGGAAAACAACAAAAACTGAAGGCGGAACGTGATGCTTGCGATCGGTGAGGAACTTCGCGCGGCGCGCGAGAAGAAAGGCCTGAGCCTCGACCAGGTGGCCGACGACACGAACATCGCCCGCCGCTATCTGGGCGCCTTGGAATCCGAGGACTTCTCGGTCTTCCCCGGCGATCCGTACATCATCGGTTTCATCAGTAACTACGCGGAATACCTGGGCCTCGAGGCGCGCGATTTCGTCGGCGCGTTCAAGAGCATGCGCATCCAGGAGCAGCCGGTCCCCATCGAACGCCTGATTCCCGCGCGGAAGAAACCCTCGCTCATCCTTCTCGTCGGCCTGCCGCTCGCGCTCGCGGCGCTCGGCGGCGCGGGCTACCTCGTCTACGACTCCGTCCGCGACAGGGCGGCGGCGAGCGAGGCGCGCGCCGCGGAAGCGCAGCGCGAACCCGAAACCTACGCGCTCGGCGCGGTCCCCTTCGAGCGCCGCGTCTACCCCGGCGACTCCCTCGAGGTGCCCTTCGCCGACCGCTCATATACGGTGGGCGTCGCGGCCATAACCGATCGCGTCGCCCTGGAGACCCCGGGCGGCGTCTTCCGCTTCATGCTCGGCGAGGAAGGCACCATCGACCTCGACCGCGACAACCTCTCGGACCTGCTCGTCTTCGTGGCGGATTTCTCGAGCGGGCAGCCGGACAAGGGCGCCCTGCTCCGCATCGTCGCCTCGGGCGCGCTCGCCCAGGCGCTCGCCGCCGCGGCGCCCGCCGGCTCGGCGCTGCCGGGCGCGACGA
The DNA here is from genome assembly GCA_022703215.1 of Spirochaetota bacterium. Taxonomy (GTDB): domain Bacteria; phylum Spirochaetota; class Spirochaetia; order Treponematales; family UBA12059; genus JAFGNN01. Next base: position 11,940 of record JAKLEE010000020.1, read on the forward strand.
CCACGTCCCCCGAAACCGCCGCCCCGGTCCCCGCGCCCGCAGCCCCGGTTCCCGCCGCGGTTGTGGAAGCGCCGCCCGCCGGCGCCAAGGTGACGGACATCTTCACCGGCAACGTGACGACCTACCCCTTCGTGCTGACCGGCACCTTCTCGAACTACGCCATGTTCCGCTACGAGGTGGACCGCCGCGACCGCGACGAGCGCTACTACCGCAAGGGCGACACCCTGACCGTCAACGCGAACAACGCCATCAAGATATGGACCTCCAACGCGGGCTCGGCCCGCCTGACCGTGCAGGCCTCCGGCGGCAAGACGGCCGTCCTCGAGCTCGGCTCGTCCGGCGAGGTCGCGGTCAAGCGCATCTACTGGTACCGGGGCGAGGCGGGGGACTGGATCCTCGCGATGTCGGATGTCGAGTAAGGCCGCCGTTTCGCGCCGCTTCTTCATCGACCTGTACGGCTGCGCGAAGAACCAGGTCGACGCGGAGGAGATCGCCACCCGCCTCGAGGGCGCCGGCTGGACCCGCGTGGCCGATGCGGACGAGGCCGACCTGGTCCTCGTGAACTCCTGCGGCTTCATCGAGAGCGCCAAGAAGGAAAGCATCGACGCCGTGCTCGGCCACAAGGCCGCGCGCCCGGCCGCCCGCGTCATGCTCGCAGGCTGCCTTTCTCAGCGCTACCCCGACGAGCTCGGCGAAGCCCTTTCCGAGGCCGATGCCGTCTTCGGCAACGCTGACCTCTCGCGCGTGGTCGAAGCCGCCGAGGCGGCGCTCGCGGGCACGCGCCCCGTGCTCGCCCCCGCGCGCGTCCCCTACCGCCCGGTGGAGCGCAAGGAACTCTTCGGCTGGAAGGGCTCCGCCTACGTCAAGATCGCCGAGGGCTGCTCGAACCGCTGCAGCTTCTGCGCAATCCCGCTCATACGCGGCGACATCGACTCGCGCCCCGTGGGCGACGTGGTAGCCGAGATCGAGAGCCTCCTCGCGCGCGGCGTGTACGAGATCGACCTGATCGGCCAGGACCTCGGGAGCTACGGCCGCGATTCAGGCGGCGGACAGCTGCTTCCGGCCCTGCTTTCGCGCCTCTCCGCGCTCGAAGGCGATTTCCGCGTCCGGATGCTCTACATCCATCCCGACCGCTTCCCCCTGGAAATCCTCGACGCCTGCGAACGCGATCCGCGGGTCCTTCCCTACTTCGACATTCCCTTCCAGCACGGCAGCTCGAAGATACTCAAGGCCATGGGAAGGAAAGGCGACCCGGAAACCTACCTGGACCTGATCGCCACGATACGCGGACGCCTGCCCGAAGCCGTCGTCCGCTCCACCTTCCTGGTCGGCTTTCCCGGCGAGACCGACGAGGACTTCGCCCTGCTCCGCGAATTCCAGGACAAGGCGCGCCTCGACTGGCTCGGCGCCTTCGCGTATTCGAAGGAAGAAGGCACGGCCGCCGCCGCCATGAAGGGCGCGGTGCCGAAGAAACTCGCGGAACGCCGCAAGGCCGAGCTCGAAGCCGCGCAAGGCCCCATCACCGAGGAACGCATGCGCCGCTTCGTCGGCCGCGAGTTCGAGGTGCTGATCGAGGAGCGCATCGAGGCCGCCTCCGACGGCGCATCCGGGGGACCAGCCGCCGGAGCGGACGATGCGGAAGGAACGGGCGCCGAGGCCTTCTCGCTCGGCCGCGCCTGGTTCCAGGCGCCCGAGGTGGACGGCCTCTGCGTGGTCCGGGGCGATTTCGAACCCGGCACGGTCGTGAAGGCGAAGACCTTCGCGCTCCGCGGCGTGGACCTCGAGGCCGATCCGGTCGGGGCCTGAACGCCGTGGCCGGCCTGCCCGAGTACCTTCAGCCCCTCAATCCCGAGCAGCTCGCCGCCGTCACGCACGAAGGACGGAGCCTCCTCATCCTCGCGGGCGCGGGCTCGGGGAAAACCCGCGTCATCACCACGAAGATAGCCTGGCTGATCCGCGAGAAGAAGTACGAACCCGAATCCATCCTGGCCGTCACCTTCACCAACAAGGCCGCCCGCGAGATGGCCGAGCGCGCCCGCGCCATCGAAAGCCGCTGCGAGCGGACGATGATCCGCACCTTCCACTCCTTCGGCGCCTGGTTCCTCAGGCGGAACGCCGCGGCCCTCTCCTTGCGCTCCGACTTCGCCATCTACGACGACGACGACCAGGCCACGCTCGTGAAGGCCATGGAAGGCGACGGCCAGCTCCGCGACGCCCAGACGCTCGCGCGCGCCATTTCTCGGGCCAAGGACAAGGCCATGGCCCCGGACCATCCGGAGCTCGAGCGCGAATTCACCGAACGCGCCTTCCGCCGCCGCTACGCCGAGTACGAGAAGCGTCTCCGGGCCACCGGCAACGTCGACTTCGGCGACCTCATACTCCTGCCCGCGCGCGCCCTCGAAGCGGACGAGGCCCTGCGCCGCCGCTTCCGCCAGCGCTTCCGCGTCATCCTCGTGGACGAGTACCAGGACACCAACGTCGCCCAGTACGAGCTCTTGCGCGCGCTCGCCGGCCCCGACACCTACGTCTGCGTGGTCGGCGACGACGATCAATCCATCTACCGTTTCCGCGGCGCCGAGATCCGCAACATCCTCTCCTTCCCCGAGACCTTCCCGGGCACCGAGGTGGTGCGCCTGACGCGGAACTACCGCTCGCACCAGGCCATCCTCGACGTGGCGGGTTCCGTGGTGTCGAAGAACTCGGGGCGCCTCGGCAAGGACCTCGTCGCCGTCAAGGAAGGCGGCCCGAAGCCGACCGTGGCCGTGCTGGCCGACGCCGACGAGGAAGCGCCTTATTGCTCGCGCGTGGCCGAGCGCCGCGCCCGCGCGGGCGGCTCCTGGGCCGACGTGGCCATACTCTACCGGAACAACGCGCAGAGCCTCGCCTTCGAGAAATTCTTCGCGCGGCGCGGCATCCCCTACCGCATCGTCGGCTCGGTCCGCTTCTACGAGCGCGAGGAAGTGAAGGACGTGCTGGCCTGGCTCCAGCTCGCATCCAATCCCCGCGACGAGGTGGCCTTCCGCCGCGTCGTCAACAAGCCTTCGCGCGGAATCGGCGACACGAGCCTCGACTGCATCGTCGAGGCGGCCGTGGACACGACGGGCGACCTCGTGGCGGCGGCGGAGGCCGCGCGCGAAAGCCTCAAAAGCGCGAAGACGCGGAACGGCGTCGCAGCCTTCGTCGCCATGGCGCGCGGCTTCGCGGAGCTGCTCGGAAGCGGCTCGCCCGACGCGGCGCCGGACGCGGATCCCTTCGACCCCGCGGGCGACTCGCCCCGCCTCGACCCTTCCCTGCCGAAACTCTCCGTGGTGGTCGAGCGCATCGCGAAGGATTCGGGCCTGGTGGAATACCACAAGGCGCAGGACGCCGTGGCCGCGACGCAGAAGGTAGCCAACATCGACGAGCTCATCAACGCGGCCACCGACTGGCCGGCCAACCGCGAGGGACTCGCGGCCTTCCTCGAGACCATCGAGCTCGACCGCCGCATGGCCAACGCCGACGAGGCCTCCGACGCGGTCACGCTCATCACCATGCACAACACGAAGGGCCTCGAGTTCCCCTGCGTCATCGTGACGGGACTCGAGCAGGGCCTCTTCCCCCGCGAGGACGACTCGGGCGATGACCTGGAGGAGCAGCGGCGCCTTTTCTACGTGGCCGCGACGCGCGCGAAGGACGAGCTCCACCTGGTCTGCTGCCGGCGCCGGCTCTACCGCGGCCGGCCCATGGAGAACCCGCCTTCGATCTTCCTCGGGGAAATCGGGAAGGGCCTCTACGAGACGGTGGGCGGCGCGCTGCACGCGGGCGCCGCCGCGACAGGGCCGTGGAAGCCGGGCCTCGCCGTCTACCACGACGACCACGGCTCGGGCTTCGTCACCGCGGTGAAACCCGCGGGCGAGGCGGGCGTCGTCGTATCGGTGCGCTTCGAGACCGGCCGCGTGCTCCAGTTCTTCCCGAAATACACGAGCAAGCTGGAAATTTTTGGGAAAAACCACTGAACAAACAGACCACGGAGGCACGGAGGACGGGAGGGAAGAGGGAGGAAAAGGTTCTCGGATCTTCCTCGTCCATCGAACTGTCTCTCTCCCTTTTTTGCTCCGTGTCTCCGTGTCTCCGTGGTTTCCTTGATTGTTGAAGGTGGATCATGGACGAGTTGTTGAGGGAATTGCCGCCCGTCGGGCGGATGCGGGCCTGGCGGCTCTACGGGCGGAACGGCGAGCGCTTCCTCGACCTGCGCTTCCTGGACGGCGCGGGCTTCCTCGGCGCCAAGGGCCGCCTGGCCGGCACCTGGGCCAAGAACGCGCTCGACCGCGCGCTGCTCAAGCCCGCGCCCGACGCCTACCAGGCGCGGCTCGAACGCGCGCTCGCGAAAAAGGGCGGCGAGGGGGCCAAGGCTTTCCTCTTCCGCGACTGCGACAGGGCGCTCGCGGCCTGGTCGCGCGCCGCGGGCGCGGAAATCCGGCGCGAACGCCTCTTCGACCCCGCGCTGCGCGGTACGGTGAGCCCCCAGACCGCGCCGGGCGCCGTCGAGCGGCCCTTCGCGGCCGGGGCTGCCCTGATGGCGCTCGCCGCCGCTCCCATCCTGCTCTGTCCCCCCGCCCTGCCCGGCCCCCTGGGCTGCGCGGGGCTCGTGGTCCGAGCCGCGCGCGGCGAGAGCGAGGCCGCTCTCGCGGCGCGCATCGAAGGCGAGGTGCTCGAAGGCGTTTCCACCTTCCCCTCGCAACGCGCCCTCGACGACCGCGAGCTCATGGCGCGCGACTACTCCGAAGCGCTCTACCGCAGGGTGGACCGCCGGCTCGCGCCCTTCTTCGAGCGGCGGGGGCCGTACCTCTACGCCAAGGCCGACAGCCCGGAAGCCTACGCGGCCTTCCGGCGCAAGGCGCTCGAAGGCGGGGCGCTGCTCTCCGCGGGCTTCGAGGAGCCGTCGATCGTGCCGCTGGACGTCGACGACGGTGAGCTCGCGAAGCTCGCGAAGGCGCTGGCGTAGAAGGCGGCGGGCAAGAATCCCCAGCACGGCGTCGAGCCGGGCCTGATGAATCACCGTGCGGGACCTGGCAACGAAAGAACGGGCACCCGCGCTGGCGCTTGGGCGCCCGTTTTTCGCTGCCACCCGCCGCGCCGCGCGCCTCGCGGATCGGCCCATCGGGTTCGGGATGCTTGCACGCCGCGGTCTCCGGAAGGGCTTCGCGAGCGTGGCGTGGCTTTGGGCGGGGGCGTTGCGCGCTTCGGGGCAGGGCCTGGTGGATATCGGCGGAGCCGTTCCTCGGCTTCGCCGCCGCGACCGCCGCAAGCGGTCGCGTGACGGCTTGACCGGGGGACGCGCAAGCTCGACTATTCAAACATGCGCTTGTCATCGTTCGCGCGCTGGGTGCTCGCCCTCGCCTTCGCTTCCCTCGCCGCTTGCTCGAAGGGGACGGGCGCCCCGGCCGAATCCTGGCCCGACAGGATCGCCTTCGATGCGGAGCGCGGTCCCGACACGGCGCTCGAGCTGTCCGGACTCGTGAATGGCGGCCGGACGGCCTATTTCTCGCTCGACCGGCTCGAAACGCTCCCGCGGACCGAATTCGCGAGCGAGGACCCCTGGGTGCCCGGCCGGGCGCGGTACCGCGGAGTGGCGCTTGCGGGCCTGCTCGACGCCCTCGCCCTCGATGCGCGGGCGCGCCAGGTCCGCCTCGTCGCGGTCAACGACTATTCGGTAACCGTCGCGCTCGAGGAGATCCGGCGCCTCGGCTATGTGCTCGTATGGGAGGAGGACGGCAAGCGTTACGACAAGTTCCCCGACGAGCGCAACAAGGGCCCCCTGACGGTGGCCTTTCCGCACGAGGCCTTCCCCGGCGTCGACATGGAGGAGCACAAGCTCAACTACGTATGGTGGCTCGCCCGGATAGTCGTGACCGAATAGGCTCCGCCGCGCGCGCGGAACGGAGCGACTCCTTCTGGATCATCCTCGTCTCCATGGTCGTGCTGGCGGCGATCGGCATCGTCGCGGTCGCGTGGCAGCGCGCCGAGCTCCGCCGTCGTTTCGCCCTCTTTTCCGAACACGCGATGGAGACCGCGTTCCACCTCCACGACATGAATCTGCGCATCGCGGAACTGGTGACCGACGAGCTCGCGGCGATTCCGGCGGACGAGCTCGCTGCCCGACTCGCTTCCTACCGCGTGTCGATCGCGGCGCAGTATGCCAACGTGGCCGGCGTCAAACTTGCCTATTTCGAGTCGGTTCTGGCCGCGGAACGCCCCGAAACCCTCTCGGCGCTCCGTGAAGCCCTCTCGGCTCTCGAAGGTCCGCTGCCGGCCCTGCTCGACGCGCTCCGCGCCGAAGGCGACGCGCTCGGATCCGGCGCCGTCCTGTCCCCTGAAGGAGCCGCGATCCTCCGCGGGGCGGCGCTCGAGGCGATGCGCGCCGCGCGCGCGATGAACGACCGGCTCCGTTACGCGGAGGCGCTCGCCTTCGTGGCGCTTCGCGACTCGCTGGAAGCCTCCGGGCGGCTCTCGCTCATCGCCATGGCCTCCTTCGCCCTCATTTCGACCGGGGGAATCGCGGTGCTCGGCATGGCCAGGAAAGCGACGCGCGAGCGCGTGGCCACGCTCCGCTCCGCCAAGGAGGCCGCCGAGCGACAGCTGGTCCGCGAGCGCGAGTTCCTCGCGAACACGAGCCACGAGCTCAGGACCCCGGTCTCGGGCATGCTCGGCGTGGCCAGGATGCTCGCGGAGGCCGAGCTCCCCGAATCGGACCGCGCGCGCGCGCGCGACCTGCTCGTGGCCGCCGAGGACCTTTCCGAGCTTGTGGACCTTATCCTCGGCTCCCAGGACGAGGATCCGCTCGCGAGCGAAAAGGCAATCCTGACCAGCCTCGTCCCCCTGCTCGGTCCCGTCATCGCCCGGTACCGGACCAAGGCCGAGGACAAAGGCCTGTCCTTCGTCATCGTGGATGAAATCGGCGAACGGGAGCTCGAACTCCGGCCCCGCGCGCTGCTTGCGGTCCTGCGGGCCGTGCTCTCGAACGCGGTCAAGTTCACCGACTCAGGCTCGGTGCGGTTCGAGGCCGAGATCGCGGAGGGGAAGCTCGGCGTCGTCGTGACGGACACGGGCATCGGGATGGATGAGGGAACGCTCGAACGGAGCGGCGAGCGCTTTTTCCAGGCCGAGGGGAGCCACACCAAACGCCACCGCGGACTCGGGCTCGGACTCTGGACGGCGCGCCGCATAATGGCCGCGCTGGGGGGCAGCATTTCCATCGCCAGCGAGCCGGGCGAGGGCACAGAAGTTCGCCTGGCCTTTCCGCTCGGCACCCGCTCCGGCGGAACCGGGTGGGCCGGCGGCGCGTCCCGTGCCACCGGACAGAAGCCTTCGGTGCGAGCGTCCGGGGCGACGATCCGCCCGGCGCCTGCTCCCGCGCCGCCGCACGCGGCGAGCGGAACCGTGTTCATCGCGGAGGACGACGCCATCAACCGCCTGACCCTGGACTTCCTCCTGCGGAAGGCCGGCTACACGGTGCTCGCGGCGGCCGACGGTGCCGAAGCGCTCGACATGGCCGGACGCGAGCGCTACGACCTGGCCATCCTCGACATCGCCATGCCCTTCCACACCGGCATCGAGGTGGTGAAGGCCATCCGCTCGCTGGAAGCTGGCGCCGGCGGCCGCGTTAAGGCTTTCGCGCTTACCGGCCACTCCACGCCTGAGGACCGCGCGGCGTGCCTCGACGCGGGCTTCGACGAGTTCATCAGCAAGCCCTACAGCCACGAATTCCTCATGGAGCGCGTGCGCCTGGCGCTGGCGTAGAAGGCGGCGGGAAAGTCCGGTAGCGCGTCGAAGGGATATCTCGGTCCTGCGAGCGGGGGTCCTGGCGAGGAAAAACACACCCCGCTCACTGGCGTTCGGGGGCGTGCTTTTCCTCGCCACCCCCCGCGTCACCATTCACGCGATGCGCTTCGCCGGGTTTGCGCTATCACGCCGCGTCCTCCGTCGACTGCCTCGAGTGCGGTGCCTGCTACAGGGCGGGGGGCATGATTCAGGCTACCGGGGGAGTGCGCCGCTCGGCGACGTGGATGAGTACCACGCCGGCGGTGACCAGGGCGGCGCCGAGGAGCGAGCGGCCGTCGAGGGTTTCGCCGAGGGCGAGCGCGGCGAGGGCGAGGGTCGCGGGCAGCTCGGCCGTTGAGACGAGGCTCGCATCGCTCGAGCCGATGCGGCGTATCGAGGCGAACAAGGTCGTGATGGGGAGCAGCGTGGCGATGAAGGCGATGCCGACGAGGCCGAGCGCGGCTTTGGGGCTCGGGAGCGGCAAGCCGCCGCTCGCAAACGAGAGGCCCGTGAAAGTCGCCGCGGCCACGGCCATCAGGACGGCGGTTGCGACGATCGGATCCTCTCCGCGCAGCGCCTTCTCTCCCGCCACGAGGTAGGCCGCGTAGGTGAGCGCCACGATCAGGCCGAGCGCGACCCCGCCCGCGGGCCAGGCGCCGGGCCGGAGGAAGGCCAGGGCGCAGCCCGCTATCGAAAGCGCGAAACTGGCCAGCTGGGCGAGCGTGGGCTTGCGGCGGAACGCGAACGCGGCGATGACGAGCACGAAGCCGGGGTAGAGGTAGAGGAGGAGCGAGGCCGCGGCCGGCCCGACGGCGTCCACGGCGAAGAAGAAAAGCCCCGCCTGCAGCGCGAAGCCGAAGCCGAGCAGCACGAGCTTGCCGAGCCGCCGCCCTCCCAGGCCCCGCGCGCGGCCTGTGGCCAGAACCCAGGCCCAGAGCGCCGAACCCGCGATCAGAAAACGCCAGGCGAGGGCTTGGAAGGGTTCGAGCCCCTCCGAGTACACGACTCGCGCCAGGATGCCGAGGGCGGAAAAGCCCAGGGCCGAGACGAGGGCGAAGACGAAGCCGGCCGCGCGCTCGGGCGCGGCGCCGGCGCTTCCCGTGCCCGGCGCCTGCGCCTGCGAATGCGGCGGCCGTCCCGGTACGAGCACAGTGTGGGCGTCGCCCTCCGTCGTCGCGGCCGTAGTCGCGGCCGCTGTCGCGTCCAGGACCCGCCTCATGGCGCGTCGGTGTCGAAGACCTGATCGCCCAGCGCCCATTTCGACTCGTCGGTGCGCGAGCGCACGAGCGAAAGGTCGCGGAGGCGGCGCGCCGTCTCCGGGAAGCGCCAGGTTCCGTCGGCCTCGGGCTCGCCTGACCATGCGACGGCCAATTCCTCGACCAGCGCGCGCGGGTCGCCGTCTTCCTCGGGAGGGCGCGCCGCTATTGCCGTCGGGTCGACCCGGTCGGGGGAAGAGAGCACGGCGCGGGCTGCGCGGCGGCGCAGGTTGGCGCGCGCGCGACGCGCGTTTTCGGCCTTGAGGGCCAGGAAGCGCAGGGCCGGCACCAGGTAGAAAAGGATGGCGAAGAGCACCGGCACGACGCCGAGTCCGAAGCCGAGGGTCACCTGCGGATCAAGCCCCACGGTCCGGACCAGTTCGGAGACGAAGCCGTAGAAAGTGTACCCGGTCTCCGCGTTTCCGAGCCTGGCGCCGGAGAGCACGGAGAACAGGAAGTAGCCGCCGAAGGCCAGGTTGACGCCGTTGAAGGCGCAGAACCAGGCGTTGGCCGTAACGGGGTTGACGGAAAAGCGCTTGAGCGGTACGGGCCCCGGATCGGCGGAGGCGCCCCGCTCGAGCCCCGCGCTCCGCATGAGCTCGTCGAATTTCCAGTAGACGGTGCCCTCGTCGGAGACCTCGGGGCTACCCCCGAGCTCGTACGAGAGAGAGTTCATGGCGTCGTCCGCCTCG
>JAKLEE010000200.1 GCA_022703215.1 Spirochaetota bacterium
GACGACGTAGAACGAGGGGTCGGAGACGAAGATGCCGTCGGTGACGGCCTTCGTCGAGCCGTGGGGCGCGAAGCCCATCGCGAAGGTGGCGTTGGCCTGGGCCATGTTGGGATCGGTCCAGTTGCCCTGGTGGAGGAACACGGCCTTGCCGGTGGCGAAGGCGCCGACCTGCGAGTCGTAGTTGCCGGTGGTCAGGACCTTCTGGTCGGCGTACTTGAACAGGAGCTCGACCCAGTCGGCGTACTCGGCCAGGCGGGTCGCGTCGACCTTGCCGGCGATGAGGGCGTCGGCGACGGAGGTGTCGCCGTAGGGCAGGCCGTTCGAGAGGAGCGAGTTGAAATTGTGGTGGGCGGTCACCCAGCCCATGTCGGCGGCGGCGGCCATGGACACCACGGAGTCGACGCCGAGCTCGGCCTTCATGCCGTCGAGCTTGGCGAAGGCGGCTTCGTAGGCGCCGAAGTTGTTGAGCGAAGCGGGATCGATGCCGGCCTTGTCGAGGAGGTCCTTGTTGTAGGCCATGCCCCAGCCTTCGACCGCGACCGGGAAGCCGTAGACCTTGCCCTCGTAGGTGAAGGCGACGGAGGTCTTGGCGACCCACTTCTCGGCGGAGAGGTCGGCGACGATGGACTGCCACTCCTTGTAGTCCTCGGGACCGTTGATGCCGAAGATGTCAGGCATGTCGCCCGCGGCGTAGTCCGCCTTGAGCTGCTGGCCGAGGCTGATGTTGCTCGAGCCGCCGATCGACTTGATCGTCACCTCGATGCCGTTGGCCTTGCCCCACTCGGCGGCGTAGGCCTTGAGCATGGCGTCGATCTCGGGCTTGCCCTGGGCGAGCGTGAGCGTGGCGGGGGCGGCCTTGCAGCCAACCATGAGGCCCGCGACGAGCGCGAGCGCGACGAGGACGGCGAGTGCCTTCTTCATGTCATTCCTCCTATCGGAATGTGGGTACGCCAACGGGGAAACGGGTTTGATCTCCGGCTCCCTTCGCGGCATACTACGCGTGAAATGGTTCAGCCCGTCGGGCTAAACCGGTTTATATCTGGTACTATACTGGAAGTCCCCCGAAATGCAAGCGGGAAAGCCCTGAAAAGCGATGGGGGCTTGCGCAAATGCGCGCCGGGTCCGGAACCGAGGAATGCCGCCATGGTCCAAGCTTCATCAACGCGCGCCCTGATAACCCGTTGGCTCGGGTCCCGGACGGAAGGCTCGCGCCTCGATCCGACCTTCCTCGCGAGGCTGGGCTACCGCTTCGAGGCCATCGCCGGCCTGGCGCTGCGGCTTTACGGCCCGCGGCTCGACGATCCGGACGCCTTTATCCTCCGCGTGGCGGACCTGCTCGCGACCGCCCACGCGTCCCGTCCGCCGGAACTCCGCGCGGGAGACGCCGCGCGGGAACGGCGCGTCGCCCAGGGCGAAGGGCCCTGGTACCTTGAGCCGGGGCTCGCCGCCTACATGGCCTATCTCGACCGCTTCGCGGGAAATTTCCGGGGTTTCCGCGAACGCATCCCGCATCTCGAACGCCTCGGCGTCCGCATCGTCCACCTCATGCCCTTCTTTCCCTGCCCCGCCGGCAACAACGACGGAGGCTACGCGGTTTCCGACTACCTCGGCGTCGATGCCCGGCTCGGCACGGTCGCCGAACTGGCGGAGACCGCCCGCGAGCTCCACCGGCGCGGCATGTACCTGGCCGCCGACCTTGTCCTCAACCACTGCTCCGACGAGCACCCCTGGGCCCTGGCCGCCAGGCGCGGCGAGCGGCGCTACCGCGACTACTTCCACGTCTTTTCCGACGGCGCCGCGGCGGAGCGCTTCGGACGCGCAATGCCTGAAGTCTTTCCCGAAACCGCCCCCGGCAACTTCACCTTCGTTCCCGAAATGGACGCCTGGGTGATGACGGTATTCCACCGCTTCCAATGGGACCTCGACTGGTCCAACCCCGAGGTTTTTATCGAAATGCTCGGCATCCTCCTCGAGCTCGCCAACCGCGGCATCGACATACTCCGGCTCGACGCGGTGCCCTACCTCTGGAAGCGCGAAGGCACGGAATGCCGCAACCTCGACGAGGCGCACGACATCGTCCGCCTGCTCAAGGCTTGCGCCGATGTCGCCGCCCCCGGCCTGGCTTTCCTCGCCGAAGCCATCGTCCAGCCTTCCGAGATAGTACGCTACCTGGACTCAGGAAGTGTGGAGGAATGCCAGCTGGCCTACCACGCGTCGCTCATGGTCCTCCTGTGGGACGCCCTCGCGACGGGCAAGACGGCGGTGCTGTCGCACTCGTTCGGCGAGGAGACGCGCCTCGCTCCCGGTACCGGCTGGATCAGCTACGCGCGCTGCCACGACGACATCGGGCTCGGCTACGACGAGGAGAAGATACTCCGCGCGGGCTTCACCCCGCGGGCGCACCGCCGCTTCCTCCTCGACTTCTACTCGGGCCGCTACCCCGGCTCCTTCGCGCGCGGGCGGCTTTTCATGGAGGATCCGCGCTCGGGCGACGCGCGCATCTCCGGCACCTGCGCCTCGCTCTGCGGCCTCGAAAAGGCGCTCGAGGAGGGGGACGAAGCCGCCGCCGACCTGGCGGTCAAGCGGATCGTGCTCCTGCACGGCCTCGCCGCTTCGCTCACGGGCATTCCCCTCGTGTACTCGGGCGACGAGCTCGGCCTCCCGAACGACTTCTCCTGGCTCGACGATCCGGCGCTCGCCGACGACAACCGCTGGATGCACCGGCCCCGCCTCGACCCGGAAGCGCTCGCGCGATCCGAGGTCGAGGGCACCATCGAGTCGCGCATCCTGGGCGGCGTCGCGCGCATCCTCCGCCTGCGCAAGGACATCCCCGCCTTCGCGCCCGACGCGCCCTTCGAGATCCTGCACCCGGGCGACGAGCACCTCGTCCTGTGCCTGCGGAGCCCCAAGGCGGGCGCGGCGGGGACGCGCATCCTGGTCGCGGCGAACTTCACCGCCGGGAACCGGAGCCTGCGCTTGCCGCAAGTCCTCTCCGGCCTCGGCGTCCCCTCGCGCGATCTGCTCGCCGGCGGAGACGCCCCGTCCTGCCTTGACTTCGCTTCCGGCCGCATCGTGCTGGGCCCTTACGCCCTGGCGTGGATCGAGCTCGCCGGGCCGGGGCGGACGGACGGCGCGTGAGTTCCGCCGCGGCCGGGGCGTTCGAGCTCCGGCCCGCGAACTTCGCCCTACCGTTCCCGTCTCCGCTGCGCTAGGATTGTTCCATCGGATCGGCCCTCGGACGCCGCCGCGAGGCGGCTCGCCGCGGCGCGCACCGTCGCGCCGGGATCCGGTCGAAGCAGGAGGAGCGCCCCGATGAAAGAGATCCAAGTCACCCTTCCCGGCGGCGGGACCCGCAGCTATCCGTTCGGGATCAAGGCCTCGGTGATCGCCCAGGCGCTCGCCCCGGTCCCGGCGCCCCTCGCGGCGATCCTCGTGAACAACGAGGCGACCGCCCTCGACGAGCGGGTCATCATCGACTGCGCGGTCGAGCCCCTGCCGGTCACGGACTCGCGAGGCGCCTTCATCTACCGGAAAAGCCTCTGCTTCCTCCTGTCCATGGCCGCGCGCGAGCTGCATCCAAACCGGCGCCTGATAGCGGGCATGGCCATCGGCAACGGCTTCTACCACTTCTTCGAGGACGAGGAGCGGCCGACCCAGGCCGAGCTCCGCGCGCTCGAATCGCGCATGCGCGCGCTCGTCGAAAAGGACGTGCCCATCACCCTGGAATGGTTCGGCTGGGCCGAAGCCGCGCGCTACTTCGAGGAGCGCGCGCAATTGGATACGCTGCTCCTCCTCGAGCACCGCAACGACTCCCGCATTCCCTTGAACGAGTGCGGCGGCTACCGCGACCTCTTCATCACCCCGCTCGTGCCGTCCACGGGCATCCTCAGGACCTTCGAGCTCCGTCCTTACCACGAGGGCTTCCTGCTCCGCTACCCGCACAAGGAAACCCCCGAGCGCCTCGAACCCTTCGAGGACGACCCGACCCTCTACGCCATCGCCGACGAGTACCGTCGCCGCGGCAAAATCCACGGCGTGCGCTCCATCGGCGCCTTGAACCGGCTGGCCACGCCCCAGAAAATGCGCGAGTTCATCCGCGTCGCCGAGGCGCTCCAGAACAAGAAGATCGCCGAGATCGCCGACCGCGTCGCCGAGCGCGCCGACAAGGTCAAGGTGGTGCTGATAGCGGGACCCTCGAGCTCGGGCAAGACCACCACCTCGAAGAAGCTCGCGGTGCAACTGACCGTCCTCGGCTTCCGCCCCGTCATCATCGCGCTCGACGACTACTTCGTCGACCGCGAGCGCACCCCGAAGGACTCCAACGGCCAGTACGATTTCGAGTGCCTGGAGGCGCTCGACGTCGAGTACCTCAACGAGCAGCTCGTCGAGCTGTTCGCCGGCAGGGAGATCGAGCTGCCGACCTTCGATTTCAAGCTCGGCGCCCGCCGGCCCTCGGGCAAGAAGCTCAAGCTCGGACCGCGCGACCTCCTGGTCATGGAGGGCATCCACGGCCTCAACGAGCGCCTGACGCCGCGCATCCCGAAGGAGCAGAAGTTCAGGATTTACGTGTCCGCCCTGACCCAGCTCAACCTCGACGACCACAACCGCGTGTCGACCACCGACAACCGCCTGCTCCGCCGCATGGTCCGAGACTGGCAGTTCCGCGGCCATTCGGCGCTCGACACGCTCCGCATGTGGCCGAGCGTCCAGCGCGGCGAGCGCCTCCACATCTTCCCCTTCCAGAACCTGGCGGACGCGGCCTTCAACTCCGCGCTCGACTACGAGCTCGGCGTGCTGGACGTCTACGCGGAGCCCCTGCTCCGCACGGTCGAACAGGCGGTGCGGACGGCGCTCAACTGCGATCGCGCGAGCATCTTCCTCTACGACGGCCCGAAGGATGAGCTGTACAGCCTCGTGGCGACGTGCGTCGAGGCACTGCGCT
>JAKLEE010000201.1 GCA_022703215.1 Spirochaetota bacterium
AGGTCCCGCATCGCTTCGCCGGATCCGTCGGGTTCGGGCCGTTCGCCCTCGACGCAGGCGGCCGCCTCGATCCAGGCGTACTCCACGCCCCACCAATCCCAGGGCGCCACGCCGACACGGTACCAGACGGAATCCCCCGTGCCGTCCGGCCCAGCCGTGAGGACCCCCTCGAAGTCAAGCCAAGCGCCTGCCTCGACCGCGTCGACCTCCTTGACGAGGAACTCGCGGGGGCCGACCAGGGGGGCGTAGACGTCCAAGGCCTGGAATTCTTGCTTCGACGCCGCGGCGTCCGGCTGCCGGCGGAACGCGGTCCGCTCCGTCACGAGCACCGAACCGCGGCGCTTCAGCACCTCGCGTCCAGAGAGTTCGTAAACCCGGCCCTCGGGCGAATCGCGCAGGAGGGAGGGTAGCGTGATGCCCTCGCCGACCAGGCGGCCCTGCGAGAAGAAGTCGGCCCATTCGCCGTCGTAGGCGAGGACGAGGCCCCGGCCCGGCTCCGGGAAGAGCGTCTCGAGGTAGCCCTTGGCGTGCTCGTTGTCGAGGACGTCCGAACTGAGCTCCGCCGGGTAGTCGAGGAGCGCCTTGCCGTCCTCGACGCGCCAGGTTCCGCTGGCGACCGTGCCGAGCCCGAGTCCGTCGCCGAACTCGTAGCTGCCGTCGGCCTTGAACGAAAGTCCCGCGTAGTGCCCGGGGATGGCCCAGCCCCCGTTTTCGACGAAGGGGCGGAGCCCGGCCGGAATCGCGGGCGAGTCCGCAATCCCCGTGGCTTCCGCGGCATCCGCGGATGCCGCGGGTGTCGCGCTTTCCCCCTCGCCTGCTTCGATCGGACCGGGCTGCCGGGCGCAGGCGGCGAGCGCGAGGGTGAGGGCGGCGAGCCCGACGAGCTTCCTCGCCGGAATCACGGCCGGGCTCCCGGGTTCGCCTCGCGGATGGCCTCGAGCCGGCGGGAGACCACGGTTTCGTCGTCCGCGAGCTGGAAGTCGCGCGCGAAGAAAAGGATGCGCCGGCTCTCGTGGTCGAGCACCACGACGCTGCCGTAGAGCCAGAGTTCGGAGCCCGGCTCGTATTCGTCGCGGAGATAGGCGTCGAAGCCCTTCTGCCAGTAGATGGTCGCGTCGTAGGCCTGATCCAGGTCGACGCGCGATTCCAGCACGTAGAGTCCCGGCGACCTGAAAAACCAGGCTTCGGCCTGGAAGAGGCCCATGCTCGACATCGCCGGTACCGGGAGGCCCTCCAGGTGGAACGGGGCGCGGACGCGGTCGAGGTCGGGGAAGTAGTGGATGGTCGATCCTCGGGCTTCCTCCCCCTCGATCGCCCAGCGCCGGTAGAAATCCTCGATCGCCGCCTCGAAGGATTCGACGGGACGGAAGCTCAGGAACGCGGTGTCCCGGCCGAGCAGCCAGTCGGGCCTGAACCACCAGGCGCCGAGGTAATCCTGCGGCAGCTCGTCGGTGGAACGGACGAGCCAAGGGTCGAGGGTTTCGCTCCTCGCGGCGAGGTAGGGCGTCTCGCCCATGGCGCCGAGGACCGCGCCGGCCTCGACGGGGCCGAGTCCGAGGGCGACCGAATCGAGGCCGCCGATGACGAGCTCGTAGGCGCAGACCCGCTCGCCGTCAGTCCAGAAATAGGGCTGTTCGACGGCGATGGCGACGCGCGAGAGGCCGAATTCGTCTTTCTCGATCGCGACCACCGTGCCGGCAGAGGGGCTCTTGACCTGAGTGCCGGGGACGGGCGAGTTCCAGGAAAGCACCGCGAAGGGCAGGTCGTCGACGGTCTCGGGCGCCGGCGCGGGGGGCTGCGTGGAGGAAGTGGGGCCGCCCGTGGCGCAGGCGGCGAGGACGAAGGCGCTGGCGGCCAGCGCGAGGATGGAAGGCAGGGTTTTCATGATCGGCACCTCTTCATGGTTTTTCCCGCGGTCCCGGGCCGCGGCGCTGCGCTCATCCAGGGTATCGCGCGAACCCGCCCGCTTCCCGGATGGACCTGGCTACGAAGCTTCGATGAAGGACTCGACCTGCCCGACATAGAGCCGGTGCCAGTCCTTGTCGTAATGTCCGTGGATGGCGGGATCGAGGAAGCCCTCCGGGTCGAGGTCCTGGCGGTGCAGGGTCCGGCAAACGAGGACAAGCGAGTAGCCCTCGAGCGCGACGGCGCCGGGCTCGGGCTCGAAGGCGTCGAGCCCGGTCTCCGCTGCCTTGTCGGTGTCGCGGCCCGATTTCGAGCCGCAGAGCGCCAGAGCCCTGCGCCGCGGCTCCGGGTAGAAGGAGGCGGCGAAGCGCGGCGACGCGTTCATGAAACCGAAGCTGTGGCGTGTGGGCCGGACGAAGGCGAACACGACTGGCCGGTTCCAGAGTACGCCGAGCCCGCCCCAGCTCGCGGTCATGAGGTTCCATTCGCGGCCGCAGGTTCCGGGCGCGAAGGGGTCGCGGAGGGAGCCGTCAGGGGCGGGTTTCGAGGCCCCGACGAGCATCCAGCGCTCGCCGATGGCGTCGAAAGGGTCGGCCAGGCCCGCGCGCGCGAGGGCGGCGCCGAGCGGGGCGGTATTCGCTGGATCGACAGTCACCAGGGTCCGCTTCATTCGGGCTTCTCCGTGGCGGCTGGTTTCCGGGGCGTTTTCGCGCGCTTGGCGCCCGGCCCGGCGCTTGCGTTCGCCCCGGGCTCGGGCGCGGGCGCGGGTGCGGGCGCCGCGGGTTCGGCGGCGCGGGCCGCCGTCTCGAGGAAGGCCTCGAGCGTGTCGAGGCGGTAGCCGGAAGCCGCGGCGGCGGCCAGGCTGAAGTCGAGCACGGCGCCGACGCGCTCGATAGCCTCGCGGGGCGGTGCGGCCTTGGGGCCCGTGCCGCGGAGCTCGTCGATGGCGGCCGCGAAGGCGGCGGCGCCGCAGAGCGCCTCGAAGCGTTCCTTGTTGAACCACACCACGCCCTCGAAAACGTTGACGAGCGCGGTCCGGCGGAGCTCCTCGCTGAGGGCCGCGCGCGCGAAGAGATCGCGGGCGCGCGCTGCCACCGAGGCCGAGGCGCGCTCCTTGCGGGCTGCCGCGAGCCGTCCGGCCGTGGCGGCCTCGGGACTGTCGAGCGCGGGCAGGAGCGCCTTGGCCGCCGCGACCGCGCGCCAGGCGGCGTCGCCGCTCACGCCCGCGGCCTGCATGGCCTCGCGCACCTTGCGGTCGAGACCCCAGTGCTCGGCGAGGCGCCTGCCCGAGTCGCGGTCGGAATCGGGGCCGAGCGCCGCCCGGACGCCGTCGAGCAGGCAGAGCGCCACCGACGCCCGCCTGGCCTCCGCGGCTTCGGGACCGGCCAGCGCGGATAGCGCGCGGGAGAGCGCCGGGTCGCGGGCCTCGCGGCCGAGGCGCAGGGCGGCTTCGAGGCTTTCGAGCCACTCGCGCGCGGCGAGCGCGGCGGCCTCCTCGTCCTCCTCCGCCGGGAACGATTCCGGGAAGGCCGCCCATCCGGACGAGCCGCGGAGCAGGGCGCGGGCCAACGCGAAAAAGCGCCGCGCGCCCGGCTCCAGGTCCGCGAGGAAGGCGCGATCCGACTTCGCCGCGTCGGAAACGGCCCTTGAGCCGGTCTTCGCGGCAAGCTCGGGCGACCCGGAAAGCGCGTCGTCGAGCCGGGCGCCGAGCCGTTGCGCCAGGGCCGGGCCCGCCGCCTCGGCGAACGCCGCGTAGAGGTCGGCGAGGAAGATGTCCTGGATGGCGGCCGCGACGTCGGGGGTACCGGCGCCGCCGAGCCGGTCGTGGAGCGCCCGGTAGTGGCCGTAGGAGTCGTCGGCGATCTCGTGGGCGTCGAGGAAGACCTGGCAGCCGAACCCTTCGAGGTGGACGCGGAGCCCCGAACGCGCAAGCTCGTCGGAGCGGCGGATGTACCAGAGCTTGGTCCGCTCCTCGCGGAAAAGCAGGTAGCGGTCCGGGCCCGGATGCAGGCCGAGCGCCCAGGCGAGGTCGCGCGTCTCGAGCCGCTTGCCGCCTGAGTCCTTGACGGCGAAGGGGCAGGAAACGCGGATGGCGCCGTCGGCGCGGGCGTAGGCGTTGTTGTAGATCACCAGGGCGCGTTCGCCCGCGGTGCCGTTCGAGTAGGCGAAGACGTTCTCGTTGACCGAGCCGTCCGGGGCGACGAAATCGTAGAGCAGGAAGCGCTCGACGTCGGCGAAGAGGTAGCGCTTCTTGAGGAGGGGGAAGATTTCGCGCCCGTGGCGCTCGACCAGCTCCTCGTCGGGCGCCTCGTCGCGGTAGGGGCGGCGGTATTCCATGCCGTACTTTTCCTCGAAGCCCTCCACCTGGCCGTGGCCGAACATGGGCAGGCCGGGCATGGTGGCCATCAGCGTCGCGACGCCGAAATACTTGTCGCCCTTGCCGAACTGCGCGACGGCGGTCTCCTCGTCGGGATTGTTCATGAAGTTGACGAAGCGCTTGAGGATGTCCCGGTCGAACTCGAGGGTGTTGCGGATGGTCGCGCGGTAGCTCGCGTTCTCTTCCTTCTTGAGCATGTTCATGAAGGCGGAGTTGTAGACGCGGTGCATGCCCAGGGTGCGGACGAAATAGCCCTCGAGCATCCAGAACGCCTCGGCGAGCAGCAGGGTGTCGGGCGCTTCGCGCGCGCAGCGGTCCACCACCTCGCGCCAGAATTCCTCGGGCATGACCTGGTCGAAACTTTCTTTAGTCATAGCATAATCGGCACGGGAGGGGATGTCTCCGCCGCTGCCCGGCTGTGGGAACCACAAGCGCTGGTAGTGTTTCTTGGTCAGCGTCATGGCGGCATCAAAGCGGATGATGGGGAATTTTCGAGCGACGTCCAGAATGGTCTGGATGACAGCTTCCCGTACAACGGGATCCAGGTAATTTAGCTGAGCAGTATCGTTCCAGGGCATACTGGTGCCATCGTTACCATGATAGATATAGCGG
>JAKLEE010000202.1 GCA_022703215.1 Spirochaetota bacterium
TAGGCCGTCCGGGCTGTCGCGTCAACGGATCGGGGGCCCTAACTTGGAAGCGGGCGCCCCTCTGGACACCGCGGCGTCCGCAAGGCATGGGGAACCCGGCCTGCGGGCAGGCTGCGATAAGCTTGACATATGGTGACAAATGGCGCAAATGATGACATATGTTAGAAGAGTCTTGAATGGAATCGGGTATCCCGCTAGTATTGGATGCAACGACGACCTGCTTTTCGCACCGGTTTCGGCACGCATGCGGGCCGCCCGGGATGGTTCCCCGAAGCGGAGCCATCCGAAGGAAGCACCATGAAGCTTTCGAGCCTCATCGATCCCCGCAACGTGGTGGTCGGAGAGTCGTTCGCCTCGCTCGACGAGGCGGCCGCCCGCGCGCTCAAGCACGCCGAGGTCCACTACCGCGATTCGGTCGCCTACGCGGACGCCCTGGCGGCCATCCGCGCCCGGGCGGCCCTCGGCGCGACCGTCCTCCCCGGGGGAGTCGCCATTCCCCACGCGCGGATCCAGGATTACGGCGACCTGCTCATACTTCCGGTCGTCCCGAAAAACGGGATCGCCCTCGAGACGGGGACCGAACGGATCCGCCTGGCATGGGTGGTTCTGCTCGGATCCGGCAGCTCCGGCCTCTACCTCAAGTGCCTCGCGGCGTTCGCCAGGATCGCGGGTGACGCGTCGCTCTCCGGCGAGCTCGCGCGCGCCGCCACGGGCCAGGACTTCGTCGCGCTGCTCGAGCGGAGCGGGCTCGAGGTCGAGAAGGAAGCGCACGTCGAGGACGTGATGACGAGCCCGGCCGTCACCATCGGGACCGACGCGACGGTCAAGGAGCTGCTCGACCTGATGGCGGCGAGGTCGCTGCGCTACGTGCCCGTCCTCGACGGATCGGGCCGCCTGGTCGGAGAGATCGGCGTGCTCGACGTCATCGACGCGGCCATTCCGGACTATGCCCGCCGCATGGGCAGCCTCAAGTTCCTCGCCGAGCTCGAGCCGATGGAGGAGTTCCTCCGCCGCGAGGCGACCATGAAGGTCTCGGCCATCATGAAGAAGCCCGCCGGAGTGTTCGCCCCGGGCGATTCGCTCGTGGCGGTGTCGGTGGCCATGTCGAAGCAGCGGAAGCGCCATTTCCCCGTCTGCGACGGCGAGCGGGTGGTCGGCGTCCTTTCGTCGATGGACATCCTGTTCAAGGTCCTCAGGGCCTAGGGGGGCGGCATGAACTTCCACCTGATCGCGGCCCTCGTCGTGTTCGCCGGCGTGTACGTCGCCATCACGACCGAGCTGGTCAACAAGACCGCCGCCGCCCTGCTCGGAGCCATGCTCATCGTCGTCGCCGGGGTGCTGGACCAGAACGACGCCTTCCGCGCCGTCGACTGGAACGTCATCTTCCTGCTCGTGGGCATGATGATCCTGACGGGCGTGGCCAAGCGGACCGGGCTGTTCCAGTGGCTCGCCATCAAGGCCGCCAAGCTGGCGCGGGGCGAACCCGTGGCCATCCTGGTGCTGCTCTCGATCGTGACCGCGGTCGTCTCGGCCGTGCTCGACAACGTGACGACGGTGCTGATCATCATTCCCATAGCCATATTGATCGCGGTGGAGCTCGGCACGAGCCCGGTGCCCTTCGTCATCGGCCTGGCCATGGCGTCGAACGTGGGCGGCACCGCCACGCTGATCGGCGATCCGCCGAATATCATGATCGGGTCCGCCGCGGGCCTGGGCTTCGGCGACTTCCTGGCCAACACCGCGCCCGTCATCGTCGTGGTACTCGGCGTTTTCGCCCTCTTCGCCGCCCTCGCCTTCCGCGGAAGGCTCAAGGTTACGGCGGAGCGCAAGGCGCGCATCATGGAATTCGACGAGCGGAAGGCCATCGAGGATCCGGTCCTCCTGCGGAGGACCCTCGCGGTGCTGGCCTTGACCGTGGCGGGCTTCATGCTGCACGGCGCGCTCGGGCTGGAACCCGCCACCATCGCGCTCGGCGGCGCCGCCCTGCTCCTCGTGGTCACGCGCTTCCACGACGTGGAAGGCGTGCTCGCCGAGCTCGAGTGGTCGACCATCCTCTTCTTCTTCGGGCTCTTCATCATCGTGGACGGGTTGGTGGAGGTCGGGGTGATGAGCGCCCTCTCCTCGAAACTGATCGGCGCCACCGAGGGGCACCTCGCCCTGACCACCTACGTCATACTCTGGGCGTCGGGCCTGCTCTCCGCGGTGGTGGACAACATTCCCTTCGTGGCGACCATGATCCCCCTCATCCAGGACCTGAGCGCGTCGATGGGTGCGAAGACCGTCGAGCCGCTCTGGTGGGCGCTTTCGCTCGGCGCCTGCCTCGGCGGCAACGGCACCCTGATCGGCGCGTCCGCGAACGTCGTGTCGGCCGGGTTGTCGGCCAAGAGCGGCCATCCGGTCAGCTTCGGCGAGTTCACCAAGTACGGCGCGCTCTTCACCGTCCTGTCGCTCGCGGTCGTCAGCCTCTACGTGGCTGTCCGCTACTGAGATCCCGCGGCTGCCCGTTCGGCGATCGGGCAGCCCGCGGCTCGCGGCCTCGGGCGGGCGGCTTCAGGCGCCCCGGTAAACGACCCGGCCGCCCGCGATCACCGTGCGCGGTTTGAGGTCCGTCCCCAGGACGACGAGGTCTGCGTCGGCGCCTTCCTCGATCGCGCCCTTTCCGCGCAGCTTGAGGACGGCGGCGGGGTTCCGCGTGAGGGGCAGCATCGCGGCTTCGAGCGGAAGCCCGTGCCGGATGACAGCCGCACGGAAAGCCGCGAGCAGGCTTTCGCAGGTGCCCACGCCATAGCCGACGAGGTTCCCGGCGTCGTCGAAGCGGGGAAGGCTGCCCTGGCCGTCGCTCGTCCAGGTTATCCGCTCGAGGGACAGACCTTCATTGCGGGCCTTGTCGAAGGCGGATGCCGCCGAGCTCTGTCCCTCGCGCTCTAATCCGTCGTCGCCCGGCGGAGCGGCGGTGAAGTCCGCGTAGCCGCCCGCGCGCATCCAGGCGAAGGCTGATTCGAGCAAAGCGGGGTTGCGGCCGCAGTGCGTGGGCCAGAGCTGCCCGCGCGGCAGCTCGCCCGAGGCGAGCGCCCGTTCGAGCGGGCCGAAGCCGTCCGGGGCGTCGCCCAGGTGCACGCAGACGACGCCGGCCTTGCCCGACAGCATGCCGCCGAGCCGCGCCTCGGAGCAGAGCCGCGCGAACTCGGCGTCCGTCGGCCGCGAGGAGCGATGGTCGGAAACGGCGATCTCGCCCGCCCCGATGAGCGCTTCGATCATCATGATGTCTTTCATGAGATCGCCCGTGAGGGTGCGCGGGGGGACGCGGTAGCTGCCGGACAGGCACCAGGCCGACAGCCCCGCTTCGCGGAGCGCGTAGACGCGCGCGAGGAGGTCTTCCATCGAGCGCGTCACGCCGTCGGTGCCGAGAACCCCCACCACCGTTGTCACCCCCGCGCGGAACGCGTCGGCCGGATCGAGGGGCGGGGTGCGCGAGGCGAAGCCCGCCTCGCCGCCGCCGCCCGCGACATGCACGTGCCCGTCGATGAAGCCGGGCACGAGGGCCGCCCCGCCCGCGTCGACGGTTTTCACGGCGCCGGGCAGGCTTGAAAGATCGATGCGCGCTTCGATGGCGACTATGGCGCCGCCGGCGCAGAGGACGTCCCGGCGGCCCAGGGGTTCGGGAGCGAAGACTTCGGCGTTCCGGACAAGGAGCATCATGGGACCTCCTGATCCGGAGCATGGTACGGCCGCCGCGAAGCGCCGGCAAGGCGCCGCGCGGCGGCCGGTCCGGACCGTCCGTCGCCTCGCTCAGTCCTTCGGGTAGGTTTTAATGATGTAGCGCGCGGCGAGGGCGGCGAGGATGAGCCCGGCGGCCGCGACCGCGGCGATCCAGACGGCGGCGGTCTCGGTCGGGTCCGCCCCCAGGCGCTTGATGGCGATACCCGCATAGGCCCAGACCACGACGAGCGGGGCCGCCACGCCGCCGCGGAGGAACACGAAGCCGAGCGCGACCGCGAGTCCCGCGCCGATGGCGATGACCGTCCAGAGCGGCTCCGACAGACCCCAGCCGTTCCAGCCGACCGTGACGAGCAGGGCCGTGACGTTGGCTATCGTCGCCACGGAAATCCAGCCGAGGTAGATGTGGACGGGCGCCGTGAGCGCGAATCGGGCGGCCCGGGAACGGCCGCTCGCGGGGGACAGGGCTCCGCCCGGCGCCTTGCGGGCGTGGATGCGTTCCGCGAGCGCGATCAGGGTGCCGAGGATGCCGAGCATGAAGACGAGCGAAAGCGGCAGGGCTTGCCAATGCCAGGCGAAGATCCAAGCCATGTTGGCGGCGAAGTTGGCGAGGACGAGCAGGGCGTCGGTCGAGTCGAAGGCGGCTGCCTTCGCGCCCTTTCCGAGGCTTTCCGCGAGTATCGCGATGACATAGCCCGCGAGGCCCAGGTAGATGAGGCCCCAGATCGAGAAGGTGAGCCCCATCGGCACGAACAGGTTCGGAATGGCGTCGGAGAGCTCGCCCGTGTTCATGCCGTTGAGGGGCAGGGCGTTGGCGAGGGCGTTGACGGTCAGCACTCCGGCGAACGCGATGATGATGAGGATGGCGAGGGAGATGGGGACTTTGGCGCGCGCGGTTTCCATGATGCGTCGGCTCCTTCGGACGCCGCTACGCGGAAGCGCATCGCGTCGTCCGAGGGCAAAGATAACGGTTCGCGGGTCCCGGTGCAAAACCGGGCGCCGAAAACTCGCGCACGGCGCCGGCCCGCGGACGGGGGCGCGCCCGGGGTCGCGCGCAACGCGAGCTTACGGGCCGCCGCCGCGAGGCGGCGGGCGCGAGGATTTCCCCCGTTCCTCCGTTACGGATTACAAT
>JAKLEE010000203.1 GCA_022703215.1 Spirochaetota bacterium
GGTCACCGCGAGCGTGGTGACGAGCTCCCGGAGGCGTCCGCGGAATTCCTCCACCGGCACCGCCGCCGCGATGAGGCCGTCGCCGTAGGGCGCGAAGGCGGCGTACACGCGGATGCCAAGGTATTCGTATTCGATCTTGCCAGAGCGGCGGGCGAGCATGTCCTTGAAGAAGGTTTCGCCGGAGATGTCGAGGCCGAGCCGGTCCAGGTATGTGTGGGCCACGAGGACGCCGTCCGCGCCGACCGCGTAGACGTAGCCGGCCTCGCCGACCTTGGCGCCTTCGGCCAGCTTGGCGACGCTCGCCTCGGCCAGCAGGGTCTGGAGCTCGCGGGGCTGGACGCCGATCTGCACGATGCCCGGCTCGTCGAGCCGGCTCACCGAGATGTACTGGAACAGCGCCTTGTCGACGCCGCGCTCCTGCGGGTCCTGGGCCAGCTCGAAGCGCGGGTTCGAGAGGATCGGGATGAAGGGCTTGGTCTGCTCGCTGGTGTTGAAGTCGAAGCCGAAGAAATCCGGCACGTTGCCCCAGAGCAGCACGCCGTTCCCGTCGGTCACGTGCACCTCGTCGACGCCGATGGCCCGCGCCGCCTCGGCCATGCGCTCGGGCGCCAGCAGGCCCGGATCGGCGGCGATGGCCAGAGAGAGCCCGCGCGCGATGCGCAGGTAGTTCGACGAGAGCGCGCCCTTGAGGGTCGCTATGGTCTCGTCGAGGCGGTCGATGCGTCCCGTCAGGTCGTCGAGGGCCGCGCCGGTCGTGGCGGCCATGAGGTCCTCGAGGACCGCGGACTGCGAAAGCCCGGTCAGGACGGCCACGACGCCGACCGTGGCGGCGAGCAGCAGTATGGCGGGAACGAGGATTTTCGCCCTGATGCCCATGGGTGCCTCCCTGTCGTGGAGCGCCGCGTCCCGGAACCGGACGGGCGTCCGCGTGGTTTCCTGTCTTGACGTGACAAAAAGCCTGGCGGATGTCTCGCCCCCTGTCCAATCGGCGCGCCCGCCGCGCCGGCCGCCCGTTGACCGGCACTCGGGCGGGCGGGTATCTTCCATCCATGATAACCACGCACGAGCTCCGCTCCAAATACATCGAGTTCTTCAAGACCAAGGCCCACGCCGAGATCTCGGGCAAGTCCCTGATTCCCGAGAACGACCCCACGGTGCTGTTCACCACGGCGGGCATGCATCCGCTCGTCCCCTACCTGCTCGGCGAGCCCCATCCGGCCGGCAAGCGCCTCGTGGACTACCAGAAGTGCGTCCGCACCGGCGACATCGACGAGGTGGGCGACCCCTCGCACTTGACCTGCTTCGAGATGCTCGGCAACTGGTCGCTCGGCGACTACTTCAAGAAGGAGTCGATCGCCTGGTCGTACGAATTCCTCACCGACGCGAAATGGCTCGGGCTCGACCCGCGCAAGATCTCCGTCACCGTGTTCGCGGGCGACGAGAACGCCCCGCGCGACGAGGAATCCGCCGCCATCTGGAAGTCCGTCGGCATGCCGGAGGACCGCATCGCCTACCTCCCCGCCTCGGACAACTGGTGGGCCGCCGGTCCGACCGGCCCCTGCGGCCCCGACACCGAGATCTTCTACTGGGTGGGCGAGGGCCTGCCGCCGGCGGGCTCGAACAAGGGCACCGACTCCGCCAACTGGATGGAGATCTGGAACAACGTCTTCATGCAGTTCAACCGCGTCGACGAGAAGACCCTGGTCAAGCTGCCGGCGCAGAACGTCGACACGGGCATGGGCCTCGAGCGCACCGTCACGGTCCTCCAGGGCAAGACGAGCGTCTACCAGACCGAGGTCTTCGCGCCCGTCATCGCGGCCATCTGCGCGGCTTCCGGGTATTCCTACGGCGCCGACGCCGAGAAGGACCGCTCGGTCCGCATCGTCGCCGACCACGTCCGCTCGGCCACCTTCATCATCGGCGACCCCAAGGGCGTGCTCCCGTCGAACGTCGGCGCCGGCTACGTGCTCCGCCGCCTGATCCGCCGCGCCGTCCGCCACGGCCGCAAGCTCGGCATCGAGGGCCTCTTCCTCCGCAAGCCCGCCGAGGTCGTCGTCGACAACTTCAAGGGCCCCTACCCCGAGCTCGACGAAAACCGCGCCAAGATCCTCGACGGCCTCGAGGCCGAGGAGCGCAAGTTCCTCGAGACCCTCGAGAAGGGCGAGCGCGAGTTCGAGAAGATGCTCCCGAACCTCCTCAAGAACCCGCAGAAGGTCATGTCCGGCCGCCTCGCGTTCAAGCTCTACGACACCTACGGCTTCCCCATCGAGCTCACGCTCGAGCTCGCCGCCGAGAACGGCATGACGGTCAACCGCGAGGAATTCGACGAGGCCTACCGCAAGCACCAGGAGCTCTCCCGCGCCGGCAGCGAAGGCACCTTCAAGGGGGGCCTCGCCGAGCAGTCCGAGATCACCACCAGGTACCACACGGCCACGCACCTTTTGCAGGCGGCGCTGAAGCGCGTGCTCGGCGACCACGTGGCGCAGAAGGGCTCGAACATCACCGCCGAGCGGCTCCGCTTCGACTTCGCCCACGACGCGCCCATGACGCCGGATCAGGTCAAGGAAGTGGAGCGCCTCGTCAACGAGCAGATCGCGCGCGACCTCCCCGTCACCATGGAGATCATGGACCTCGAGGCCGCCAAATCCTCCGGCGCCACCGCCCTCTTCGGCGAGAAGTACGAGGCCCGGGTCAAGGTCTACACGGTCGGCGACTTCTCGAAGGAAGTCTGCGGCGGCCCCCACGTCGAGCGCACCGGGACCATGGGCCGCTTCGTCATCCAGAAGGAGCAGTCGTCGAGCGCGGGCGTGCGCCGGATTCGCGCGGTCCTCGAATAAGGGAACCGTCCGGGAGGCAAACCTGCGGTTTTCCCCCCGGCCCCCCTTTTCCCTCAGAACGCCTTTCTTGAAGCGCGGCGCGCCGGTCCGGTCCGGCGCGCCTTTCTTTTCCGGCGCGACCCGACGCGGTCCGGCCGGTCCGGTCCGGCCAGGCGCCTCAGGTGGCGAGGCGCCTCCAGAGCTGGACGGCGCGGCGGCCGTCCTCGAAGACGCCGCGGACGTAGAGGGGGCCCTCGCAGGCGCTTCCTTCCCACCAGAGGTCGCGGGCGAAGCCTTCGAATAGGGCCAGGAGCTCGCCGTCGTCCGCGGGCGCCCGCGCCGGCTGCAGGAAGGCCCAGTCGCCCGCCTCGAGGCTCAGGTCCGCCGCCCCGCCCGCCCCGGCGCTCACGCCCGTGAACGCGGGGGCCGGAAGGGCGCCGCGGAGCCGAGGGCCGTCATCGCCCGTGGCAAAGAGCGCGTCCCAGCCGTACGCGGAAAGGTCCTCTGCGCCTTCGCGCCCGGCCGGTGCCGGAGTTCTGACCGCCCGCCACCGGAGCGGGGCGCGGAGGCGGAGCGTGAGGGGTCCTCGGGTTTCCATGGCACGATAGTGCCGATCGGCCCGCGTCGAGGCAAGCGGCGGCAGGCGTGGAGGCGGAGACCCGGGCGCGCCCGCCGCGGAAAAGCCGCGATCCCGCCGCCGGACTGCCGCGGATGCGCCCGCTCCCGGGCATGGCGCGAGGGCCGCCCGCGGTGTATAGTCCTCAACGATATGCCCATCCTCGACACCATCGCCGGTCCCGCCGACCTGAGGCGGCTCGGCTTCGCCGAACTCCGCGCGCTCGCATCGGAGCTCCGGACGGACATCGTGGCCGCCGTCGAGCGCCGCGGCGGTCACCTGGCCTCCAACCTCGGCGTGGTGGAGCTGACCATCGCGCTCCACCGGGTCTTCGAGAGCCCGCGGGACGCCATCGTCTGGGACGTCGGCCACCAGTGCTACGCGCACAAGATGCTCACCGGCCGCGCCGGCCGCTTCGACACCCTCCGCGCCCTCGGCGGCCTTTCGGGCTTTCCCCGCCGCTCGGAGAGTCCCCACGATCCGTTCGACGAGGGCCACGCCTCCGTCTCCATCTCGCGCGCGCTCGGACTGCTCGCCGCGCGGCGCACGCTCAAGGTTCCCGGCTCGGTGGTGGCCTTCATCGGCGACGGCGCCCTGACCGGCGGCCTCGCCTGGGAGGCCCTCCAGCACGCCGGCCAGCTCCAGCTGCCGCTGGTCATCGTGCTCAACGACAACGCCATGAGCATCGCGCCGAACGTGGGCTCGATCAGCCGCTACCTTTCCCGCCTTTCGGCCACGCCCGTCTACCAGGAGTTCCGGCGCCGGGTCGACCGCGCCATCCTCTCCGTGCCGCGCTACGGGCGGCGCTTCCACGCCGCGGTCGTGCGCGCCAAGCGCGCGGTCAAGGAGCTCGTGTTCCGCGAGACGCTCTTCTCGGACTTCGGCTTCGAGTACGTCGGGCCGGTGGACGGCCACGACCTCGAGCTGCTCTGCGCGGTGCTGTCCGAGGCGAAGGCGCTCGGACGGCCCGTCGTGGTGCACGCGCTGACCCGCAAGGGACGCGGCCACGCGGAGGCGGAGGAGGATCCTTCGACCTGGCACGGCGTCGCGCCCTCGTCCCTCGCCCCGTCCGACCCGAACCCGAGCTTCACCAAGGCCTTTCAGGCGGCCATGATGGCCGCGGGCGAACGCGATCCGCGCGTGGCCGCGGTCACCGCGGCCATGGCCGGCGGCACGGGCCTCTCCGCCTTCCAGGAGCGCTTCCCGGAGCGCTTCCACGACGTCGGCATAGCCGAGGAGCACGCGGTGGCCTTCGCGGGCGGGCTCGCGCGCGGGGGCCTGCACGCCCCGCGCGCGCAAGATGCCGCTCACCGCCGGTGTGGCGTCGAGCGCCTGCCAGGAGCGCACCAGCCGCGCGGGCGGGACGCGGAACTCCCCGTCCTTGCCGAGCTGGGACAGGAACGCGATCAG
>JAKLEE010000204.1 GCA_022703215.1 Spirochaetota bacterium
GCCTCGGCCGCCGCCGGCCCTGGATGCTCGCCGGAGCGATCCCGCTCTTCCTCGCCATGTGGTACTTCTTCACCAAACCCGGGTTCGAGGGACCGATGGCGCTCGCCGTCTGGGCGAGCTTCGCGCTCATGCTCCTCAACACCGCGTACACCGTGGTGAACATCCCCTATAACTCGCTCACCCCCGACCTCACCGACGACTACCACCAGCGCATGAGCCTCAACGGCATCCGTTTCGGCTTCGCCGTGGTGGGCACCATGATCGGCGCCGCCGCCGTCCAACCGCTCGTCGCGGCCTTCCCGTCGCAGGGTGCCGGCTTTTCCGCAGCGGGCGCCATCCTCGGCGCCGTCATGGCGCTCAGCGCCCTGACGACCGCGGTCTCGGTGCGGGAAGGCCCCCATTCCCGCGCGCCCGTTCCCAAGGAGGGCTTTTTCGAAACCTTCGCGGGCGTGTTCAAGGACAAAGCCTACCTCGTCATCCTCTTCACCTACGCCCTCCACCTGACCGGGCTCGCCTTCGTACAGGGCGTGCTCGTCTACTACTTCAAATGGCTCTACCGGAACGAGGCCGCGGCGACGCTCGCCATGGTCATCCTGCTCGTGGTGGCCATGGCCTTCATTCCCGTCTCGGTGCTGGTCTCGAAACGGATCGGCAAGAAGCGCACCTACCAGGTCTGCTTCGCCATCCTCTCCGCGGCCACCCTGGCGGTCTGGGCCTTCGGCCATCGCCTCGGCGTGGGCTTCTTCTACGGCGCCATGGTCTTCGCGGGCATCGGCGTCGGCTTCGGCTACGCGGCGCCCTGGGCCATGCTGCCCGACGTCGTCGAGCTCGACGCCATCCGCACGGGCAAGCGCAAGGAAGGCGCCTTCTACGGCATCTGGACCTTCATGAACAAGGTCGGCGCAGCGCTCGCCGCCGGCCTC
Organism: Spirochaetota bacterium; assembly: GCA_022703215.1. GTDB lineage: Bacteria > Spirochaetota > Spirochaetia > Treponematales > UBA12059 > JAFGNN01. Next base: position 924 of record JAKLEE010000204.1, read on the forward strand.
TCCGGGCTCGCGCTCCAGCTTTCCGGCTACGACGCGGCGCTCGCCGCGCAACCCGATGCCGCGCTGTCGGCCATCCGCGCGGTCATAGGCCTCGTTCCCGCGCTCGTATTCATCGCGGCATTCGTCCTCGTCGAGCGCTACCCGGTCGACGAGAAGACCTACGCGGCCGCGCTGGCCGGCTCAAGGGGCGACGGAACGGGAAAGGCCTGAGAAAAGGGAATCCATCGCGCCCTGACGGCGGGCGCCCTCAGGCTCCCGGCGAGTCCAGGCGGCAGCCGAAGTCCGGCTCCCTGACGATCAGGGCCGGGTTCGAAGCGTCCGCCTCGGGCTTCTTCCGCAGCGAGGCGACGTCCACCATGAGGCTCGCCTCCTCAAGACGACTTCGCGGACCCCGGATATCCCGGAGGCGGCGTCCGCGGTCCACGATCCTGCCCGAATGCCGCCAGGGCCGCCACCGCCCCCGCAGCCACCAGGGCGAGCGCGAGCGCCGCCACGACGCGCCCGGCCGGCACCGGATGGGCCACCGGCCGTCCCGGGGCCGTCACGATCGTTCCGTCCGCATGGACGTCCATGTCGCCTCCGTGCTCCGCGCAGGCCCGGTGGAAAACGCCCGTCACCCGGAGCGTGTCGCCGACAGCCCCGTAGGAGCCGAACCGGGCGATGCCGCGCGCCGTTTCCGCGCCCATCCAGACGCCGAGCGCGCCGCTCCGGTCCGCGATGTTGACCCAGGCGCCCGAGTCCCGGATCATGGGACTCCCGATGGCCTCGCCTTCCAGCGCGACCCTCCGGCCGTCCAGCTCGGCCGCCCGCTCCACGAGGTCGGTGACGGCGCTCGGAGGCGGGTCCTCGGCGAACGCCGGGGCAGGGACCAGCGCCGCGAGCAGGAGCGCCGCGGCGGCCATCCCCGGCGCCAGGGCGACCCTACTCACGGCCGCCTCCGGCCGAACGCCGAGAGGACGAAGCGCCCCAGGGCCAGGACGGCCATGAACTCCAGGCGGCCGACCCACATGACGAGCAGGTAGACCACCTTGAGCGCCGCGGGCATGCCGGGCGCGGTCACCCCGATCGACAGCCCCACGTTCCCCGTCACAGAGGCCCCCTCGAACGCCGCATCCATCGGAGAGTAGCCCGCGGCGACGCCGGCCATCGTCGTCAGAACCCAGGTGGCGACGTAGAGGAGCGCCACCAGGGCGGCTCCCTTGACCACCCCGTCGCCGAGGTCCCGGTCGCCGGAGGCGTGGATGCGCCGACGGAACGAGGCGTGGCTCGGAAGCAGCAAGGCGCGCACTTCGTTGCGGATCGCGAGCCACAGCATGGCCACGCGCATTCCCTTGACGCCCCCCGCGGTGGAGCAGGCGCTCCCGCCCGCCATCATGGCCAGAATCATCGCGCACAAGGCCAGGGGCGTCCATTCCCGAGCGAACTGCCTCGCGGCGACCGTCATGAAGCCCGTGGTCGTGTGGGCGGAGATCACGTGGTAGAAACCCTTCCGCAAGAGCGTCGCGATCCCGCCGTAGGTTCCCGAGCCCGCCAGCGCCCAGGCCGCCAGCGTGAAGAGGCCGGCGAAGGTGACCGTGAACGAGATGACCTCGGCGTTCCTCGCGAGCTCGCGCCGGTTCCCGGTCATGAGGGCGTGGTGGAGCGCGAAGTTCAGCGAGCCCGCCAGGAAGAACGCCACGCAGACCAGCTCGTAGACTGCGCTGTGGTAGTAGCCGACGTTCTGCGACATCGGCGCGAAGCCGCCCGTGCTCCAGGCCGCCATGTACACCCAGGCCCCGTGGTAGAACGCTTCCTTCGCGGGCAGGCCGATCGACAGGCCGGCGACCCACAGGGCGCCCACGCCGACCGCGAGGTAGACCGCGCTGATCTTCCAGATCGCCTTCGCGGTGTGCGCCACGCGCGGGAACAGGCGCTCGTCCTTCGCCTCGCCGACATAGAGCTCGTAGCCGCCCCGGGAGCCGCCGACCAGGAAGGAGAGCGCGAGCACCACCACGCCCTGGCCTCCGACGAAGGTGACGACGTGCCGCCAGGTGTTCAGCGCCCGGGACAGGTGGTCGAGATCCTGAACCAAGGTCAGGCCCGTCGTGGTGAAGCCGCTCATGGCGTCGAAGAGGCTGTCGAGCCACGACGCGTAGTGCCCCGAAAGCCGGTAGGGAATCGCGGCGAGGAACATCGCGAGCAGCCACGAGACCGCCGTGGCGACCATGCCGTGCAGCCAGCCGGGGCGGGCCTCGCGCGGCATGAGCGAGGCCAGGGCCGCGCCGAGGGCGAGCGAGGCCGAGCACCCGATGGAGAGGTCCACGAAGGCGGCCCATTCCCCCTCGAGCGCGGCCACGGCCAGGGGAACCGCGTAGACCGCCCCGAGGCCGATGGCCACGCGGCCAGAATAGGCGAGTATGATGCGGTAATCGTCGAGCCGGGGCCTCGCGGTCATGGCAAGCGCCCCGCCCAGCCGGCCATCCCGGCGAGGAAGCAGGCCGCGAAGCCGTACGCCATCAAGGCCGCCGCGTAGGCGAGCACGGTCGCGATGCCGGACGAGGCTTGCCGGAGCCGGCCGCCCGGCCCCGGAGCCGCACGCGCTGATCCGGATTTCATGGTGTCACGCGCCCAGCAGCGCGCTCCGCAAGGCCGACGCCGCGTCCGTGCGCGAAAGCCCGTAAACCCGGTCGCCGGCGAAGAGCGCCGTATCGCCGCGCGGCACGATGACGTCACCGTCGCGCGCGACGGCCACGAGCAGGCACTCCGGCGGCAGGCGCAGAGCGCTGAGCGCCAGGCCGACCGAGGGCGAGCGGTCGTCGAGCGCGAACTCGTTGATCTCGGCCGCGCTCCGGCCGATCTCGGACAGCAGGCGCATGCCCCTGGCGGGCAGCAGGTTCTCCACCATCCTGACCACCATGCTCGACGCGCACACGGTCTCGTCCACGCCGAGCCGCTCGAAAAGCTCCTCGTTTTTCGGATCGGAGATGAGGGCTATCGTCGTGCCGGCGCCGAACTCCTGCTTGGCCAGCTGGCATACCACGAGGTTCACGCCGTCGTCCGGAGTCATCGCGATGACATGGGCGGCGTCCCCCGCCCCGGAAGCCCTGAGGCATTCCGGATCGGTGCCGTCGCCCGTGTACGTCGTGATCCCGAGCTCGTCCGCTATCCGCCGGGCGCGCTCCCGGTCGCGGTCCAGCACGCTCGTCCGGTACCCTTCCCTCGAGAGGCTCCGCGCGAGGAAGTAGCCCATGCTCCCTCCCCCGACGATCAGGGCGTACCCTTTCCGCTTCACGGCCGGCCTCCTCGCGCAAGGAGCAGGGAGTCGCCCTTGGCTATCACCCGGCGCGGCTCGCAGGGATGCACGCGGCCTTTCGAGACCACCCCGAGCACCGTCCGCCCCGCGCCCGGCACGAGCGATCCCATCTTCCGCCCTATCCATTCCCGCGGCGCGACCACCGCGGCGAGGTTCGGATCGACGAGCTCCCCGGCGGATCCGAACGCCTCTTCCTAGATGCTCGCCAAAACCTGGTTGATGCCGGTCGAGGTCGGGCAGACCGTCGACATGCCCTGGGCGCGGTAGAACTCGGCGAGGGCGGGATCCGAGATCCTCGCGATCGCCTTCGGCACCCCGAAGCCCGCGGTCGCGATCTCCACGGTCAGGACGTTCCGCCGGTCATCCGAAGTGGCCGCGACCACGAGGTCGGCCTTCCGGATGCCGGCCAGGACGAGCACTTCCTGGTCGACCGGCGAGCCGTCCAAGACGAGGCCGTCGAACCCGTCGCCGACGTGGCCGGGGTTCGCCCCTTCGTCCACGACGACCACGTCGTGGCCTTTCTCCGACAGCGCCCGCGCCACGCCCGCGCAGAGCCTGCCCGAACCCGTTATGATGACGTACATGCGGTAAACGTACCCGCTTCCGGCCCGCGCGGCCA
>JAKLEE010000205.1 GCA_022703215.1 Spirochaetota bacterium
CTGTTTCCCCCGATAGTTTCCGGAGCATTCCCGGAACCCACGCTCCGCTTGCCGCTTGCGGCGCCCGGGGCTACCATGGCGTCCATGAGCGACGATCCGCTTTTGGGCCTCCATCCGCTCGTGGCCGCCTGGTTCCGCGATCGGCACGGGACGCCCACCGCGGTGCAGGCCGGGGTCTGGCCCCTCCTGGCCGCCGGACGGGACGCGCTCGCGGTGGCGCCGACCGGCTCGGGAAAGACGCTCGCGGCCTTCCTGGACGGCATCTCGCGCCTGGCTTCGGGCGAGTACCCCGCCGACAGGCTTTCCATCCTCTACCTTTCGCCGCTCAAGGCCCTGGCCGAGGACGTGCGCGTCAACCTGCTGGAACCCCTGGGCGGCGTCCGCTCGCGCTTCGACGCGGCGGGAATCCCGTTTCCGCCGCTCCGCGCCTCGGTGCGCACGGGCGACACGGCGGCCTCCGATCGGCGCCGCGACTTCTCGAAGCCGCCCTCCATTTTGGCCACCACGCCCGAGAGCCTCTCCATCCTGCTCAACTCCGTTTCCGGGACCAGGCTGCTCTCCGGCGTGAAGCTCGTCATCGTGGACGAGGTGCACGCCCTGGTCGGCACGAAGCGCGGCGCCTTCCTGGCCGCGGCGCTCGGCAGGCTCGCGCTGCTGGCGGGGGAGTTCCGCAGGGTGGCGCTTTCGGCGACCGTGAGCCCCGTGGAGGAGGCCGCGCGCTTCGTGGCGGGCTTCCGGCTCGAGCGGCTGCCCGACGGGACGGCCGCGTACGGGGTGCGGCGCATGGAAGTGGTCGCGCCGCCCTCGGAGAAGCGGATCGAGTTCGCGGTGGACTGGCCGGAGAGCCCCGTTCGCATGCCCGTGCCGGGCGCGGCCGTTTCGTCGGGCGGGGGAGCGGCGGACGGCGCCGACCGCTCGGCGGCGGGCACCCGGCTCGCGGCGCTCGCGGACGAGGTTATAGCGCGGACGAAGCGCAACCGCTCGACCCTGGTCTTCGTCGACTCGAGGCGACGGGCGGAGTCGCTCGCGCGCATGATCAACGACCGCGGGGGCGAGGGCCTCGCGTGGGCGCACCACGGCTCGCTCGCGAAGGAGGCGCGCCGGGCGGTGGAGCGGCGCCTCAAGGAAGGCAGGCTCGCCTGCGTGGTGGCCACGGCGAGCCTCGAGCTCGGCATCGACATCGGCTCGGTGGACGAGGTGGTGCTCGCGGGGACCCCGCCCGGGGCGGCCCAGGCCCTGCAGCGGATCGGGCGCTCGGGGCACGCCGTCGGCGCCGCGAGCCGGGGCCTGCTCCTGCCCCTGCACCCCATGGACCTGCTCCGCGCCGCGGCCATGAGCGAGCTCGTCTCCCGGCGGGCGGTGGAGGAGCTCCGCGCGCTCGCGAACCCGCTCGACATCCTGGCGCAGGTGCTGCTCGGCATGTGCCTCCGCGAGGAGCGGACGCTCGACGCGCTCTACGACGAGGTCCGCGCGATGAGCCCCTTCGCCCGGCTTTCCCGCGCGGACTTCGACGCGGTGGTCGACATGCTCGCGGGCAAGTACTCGGGCGCGCGCTACGGCGAGCTCAAGGCCCGGCTCCTCGTCGATCCCGGGACGCGGAGCGCGCGCGCGAAGGAGGGCAGCGCCACGCTGCTCTTCGCCTCGGGAGGGGCCATAGCCGACCGCGGCGCCTACGCGCTCAGGGAGGCGGGCAGCGGGGCGCGGCTCGGCGAGCTCGACGAGGAGTACGTCTGGGAGCGCCGCGTCGGCGACACCCTGAGCTTCGGCTCGCGGTCCTGGCGCATCGTCGCCATCGGGCACGAGGCGGTCGAGGTGCGGGCCCTCGAACGGGCCGCGGACTTCGCGCCCTTCTGGAAGGCCGACGCCCGCTTCCGCTCGCCACTTCTCGCCGAAGCGACCCTGGACTTCCTCGAGGCCTGGGGAAGCCGCGCGGGATCCCCGGAATTCGACGCGGAACTGGCGCGGCGCGGCTTCAGCGAGCGCGCGGCGCGGGTGCTTTCAGGATTTCTCAAGGCGCAGGCGTCGGCCCTGCCGCTGCCGGGCCGGGCCCTCGCGCCCTTCGAGCTCTTCGACGACCCGTCGGGGCGCGCCGAAACCCGGAACGTCGTGATCCACCACTGCCGCGGCGGGGCCTTCTCGGAAACCCTGGGCATGGCGCTCGGCGCCGAGCTCGAGGAGCGTCTGGGCTTGGGGGTGCGGCCCGTCGCCGACGAGGACGCCCTCCTCGTGTCGCTGCCTCGCGTGGAGGGCGGCGCCGCGCCCGAGCTCGCGGTCCTGGACTCGCTGCGCTCGCTCGGCGCGCCTGGCGGGCCGGGAAGGGGCGGCGCCTTCGAACGGGCCCTCGCGAGCCGGCTGGAGGTCTCGCCCCTCTTCGGCGCCGCCTTCCGCGAGGACTCGGAGCGCGCCCTGCTGCTGCCGCGCCCGGGCTTCGGCAAGCGGCGCCCGCTCTGGGTGGCGCGGCTCAGGGCCAAGCGGCTCTTCGACGCGGTGTCGGCCTTCCCGGACTTTCCCATGGCCGCCCAGGCCCGGCGCGACTGCCTCGAGCTCCTGCTCGACGTGGAGGGCGCCAGGGACTTCGCAGTCGAGGTCGCGGAAGGGCGGATCGCGACGCCCTTCGTGCGGACCCGAGGGCCGAGCCCCTTCGCGCGAGAGGCGGGCTGGCGCGAGACGAACCGGCTGCTCTACCAGGACGACGGCCTCGAGCCGCGGCGCGACGGAGCGGGGGCGGCGCAGGCCGCCATCGAGGAGGCGGTCGCGGGCGCGGGACCGCGGCCGGCGCTCGAGCCGGAGCTTGTCGCCCGCTTCCGAACCCGCGCCCGGCGCGAGAGCGCGGAGCTCGCGCCTTCCGACCCGCTCGAGCTCGCCGATTGGCTGGCCGAGCGGGTGGCTGTCCCGGTCGACGAGTGGGAGCGCCTCCTCGCGGTCCTCGAACCCGCGGTCGCGGCGGGCTTCGAAGCGGAGGAACGGTACGCTTCACGCGCCGTCCGGATCCGCTTCCCCGGCGCCTCGGTGGAGGCGCTCGTCGCGGCGGAACGGCTCGCGGGTCTCGGGGCGGCGCTGGCGCCGGGCGGAGACCCGCTGCCCGTGCTGGCGGAGTGGCTGCGCGCGGGCGGGCCGGAAGCGCTCGAGCGGCTCGGCGCCGTGTTCGGCCTCGACGCGGGGCGCCTCGGGTCGTCCGCGGAGCGGCTCGTCGAAGGCGGCGCCTTCGTCCGCGTCGCGCTGCCCCGCGCGGCTCTCAGCGGGGCAGCAGGTGGCCGGCCGGCGGCCGGCGCCGGGGCGGCGGACGCAGGCGGGGAGGGCCGGGGCGGAGGGGAAGCGGGCGACGGCGGCGATGACGGTGCGACCCTCGACTGCCTCGCGTACGCGGAGCACTACGGCATCCTGCTCAGGCAGAAGCGCAAGGCCTCGCGGCCGGCCTTCTCGGGCAGGCCGCTCTCCTGGCTGCCGGCCTTCGTCGCGGAACTGCAGGGCGTCGTCCCGTGCGGCGCCGGACGGACCGGCGCGATGGGACCGCCTCCGGACGACCTCGAGGAGCTCCTCGGCGTTCTCGCGCCGCTTTCGGGCCTGCCGCTTCCGGCCGCGGAGTGGGAGGCTTCCGTCCTGCCGGCACGGCTCGCCGAGTACCGGCCCGGCCGGCTCGACGCCGCCCTCGCGGCGGGACGCATCGCCTGGTACGGCGCGGGGAAAGGCCTCGTCGGCTTCGCCGCTCCCGAGCTCATCGATGCCTGCGTCGAGCGGGAAGGCTCGCCGCGCCTCGCGTCCGCCCTGCCGCGCCGCCGGGCCGAGCTCGCCGCCCTGAGCGGCCTGGACCGCGCGGCGCTCCTCGCCGCCCTTTGGGACGAGGCCTGGCGCGGGCTCGCGTCGACGGACTCCTTCGAGGCCGTGCGGAAGGGCGCCGCGTCCGGCTGGGCTCCCGAGTCCGCGCGCGGCGGGGAGGGGAAGGCGTCGCCCGGGGCGCCGGAAGCCGGCAATCCCTTCGGCCGCGCCCGTCGCCTGCCTGCCGCGCTCCGCCGGGGCTCAGGCGCCCGCGAGGACGAGGGCGCCTGGTTCTCGCTCGTCCCCGATGACGAGGGTGGCCCCGAGCCCGACACCCTCGACGAGGCGGAGCTCGACGCCGAGCGCGTCCGCCTCGTCGCCGCGCGCCGGGGGCTCCTCTGCCGGGAGACCCTCGAGCGCGAAGCGCCCCGCTTCGGCTGGGCTCGGCTCTCGCGGGCAATCCGCCGTCTCGAGCTTTCGGGCGAGCTGGTCGCGGGGCGCTTCTTCGAGGGCGGCGCGGGCCCCCAGTTCATGCGGGCTGCCGACTTCGAGCGGCTCCGCTCCTGGGAACCAGGCCCCGCGGCGTTCGCGCTCGACGCGCGGGACCCGGCGAGCCTCGCTTCCGCGGGTTTCGAGGGACCGTGGTCCGGGCTGCCGCCGCGCGTCGCGGGAGCCTCCTACGCGTTCCGTGGCGAAACCCTCCTCTGGGTCGCCCGGCGCGGTGGCCGCGAGCTTTCGCTGTTCGTGCGGCCCGACGCGCCGGGGCTCGCCGAGTCGCTCGAAGCCCTGGCCCGTCCCCGTCGCCGCGCCGTACTGCCTGAGCGCTCGGTGCTCGTCGAGAGCGTCGACGGCGCGGCGGCCACCTCGAGCCCGCTCGCGCACCTGCTCGCCACGCAGGGTTTCGAGCCGGACCGCGGCGCCCTCAGGCTCTGGTAGCTGGCACTTAGGCGGGAAAAAAAGGACCCCGCCCGCAGGAGCGGGCGGGGTCGGTTCCCTCTATAGGGGAAGCGGACCGCTTACTCCTCTTCCTCCGTCGTCGTCTTGAACGCCGCCGCCGCCTTGATCACGTCA
>JAKLEE010000206.1 GCA_022703215.1 Spirochaetota bacterium
GACCAGGAACGCGATTTCCCCGCGCGAAAGCTCGTGCCCGTCGCGCTTCTTCATGATGATGTCCACTGCGCGCATGCGTGTCTCCTTCTCGTCGCAACGTTTCGTATCAGTCAGGTAGGCCGGCCGCTTCCGCGGCCGGAACCGGGGGCGGGCCCTCTTGCCCGCTGTACCCTCCACGGGGCCCCGCGGCGCCTTTTCCGTATCGGGCGGCGCCCGCCTTTTCCGCGGCAGCCCGCGGGTACGCTCAGCCTGCGTCCGCCTCCCGCCCCGCGCCCGGCGGCGCCAGGATCGCGCGCTCCAATGGCTCGTAGCGGGCGCCTCCCGGTCCGAGGACGGACCTGAAGAGCGTCACCGCCTGAAAGCGCGCGAACGCTTGCGCGGAAACCGGCATTGTAGCGAATTCCGCCGCCGCGTCGAAAGGGGGCGCGCCCGTCCTTCCCGGTCCCGCGCTCGCGCGCGCGAGGCTCAGGTGGCAGAGGAAGGGCCGGCCGGCCTCCGCGTCGGGGTTCGCGATTCCCCGCGCCCTGGCTGCATCCGCGAGGGCCGCGCCGACGCGCGTGCGTATGGCCGCCGCGACGCGTACTCCGTCAGAGTTGCCGTCCGCGCCGAGGGCCAGCACGCGCGGCTTCCGGCGCGAGGGCAGGGCGAGCAATCGGTCCAAGCGGATTTCGGGCGCCTGAAACACGGCCGCCGCCCGGACGGCCTCGCGCGCGGCTTCGACGCCGGCGCTTCCTTCTTCCCCGATTTCACCGAGGAAGGCGAGGGTCAGGTGCCGTCCTTCCTTCCGCGTCCAGCGCCAGCCGGAAAGCTTCGCGCGCAAGGAAGCGCAGGCGGCCTCGAGGGCCTCGAGCCAGGCTGCTTCCGGCTCGAGGGCGATGAAGCACCTCACGCGCCGCTCCCCGCCCGCGGGTCGGTTCCCCGGGGTTTCACAATATGCCGCTCCCGCTCTGCACGCTGCGCAGGGGGCCCTCGCAGGCGGCCGCGGCCAGCTCGAAGGCCACCAATTTCAGGGCCGCGAGCGAGCGCGCCTCGACGCCCGCGCGCAGGGCTTCGCGGAAGGGCAGGGCCTCCGTCGACTCGAGGTAGCGCGCCGCGCCCGCGCCCAGCTCGGGCGCCCGCGCGAGGCCGCCTTCCCGCCCCGAGGCCTCCGCGCACGGGGCGCAGAGGAAGCCTTCCTCCGAGGAGAGCCGCAAGGCTTCGCCCGGCGCGAAGGCGCGGCCGCAGCGGGCGCACTCGCGCGTGTCGGGCTTGACGCCGAGCAGGGCCGCGAGGCGCCAGGCGAACTGGACGGCCGCGTAGTCGACCCTGTCGCCCTCGGCCTCGCGGAGCGCGGAGAGGGCGTCGATGAAGAGGGCGTAGCCGGCCGCGTGCTCGCCGCCGCCAGAATCGGTGCGCATCAGGCACTCCGCGGCGAAGCTGGCGGTCCAGATGCGCCTCAGGTCCTCGCGTATGCCGGGAAAGGACTCGGTCTCGTCGAAATCCGTGAGCTTCACGAGCTCGCGGGCGCTGTCGCGGTAGATCCAGGCGCGGCCCGCGTTCCAGGGCGAGGCCAGCGAGCGGAGCTTGCTCTTGCCGCCGCCGAACACGAAGGCGTCCACCAGGCCCGCCTCGGGCGAGAGCAGGGTGACGATGCGGATGCCGGAGGGGCCTTCGCGGCCGTGGAGCACGACCGCGTCGAAGCTGCTGGTGCGCGGGGCCATGGCGCTACTCGAGGATGGTCCACTCGACGCCGTCCGAGGCGCCCGAGGCCGGGGGCTTCGTCCGCGTGCCGCCCGCGAGCCTGGCGAGGAGCCAGCCGGCCACGAAGCCGCCCACGTGGGCCATCCACGCCACGCCGCCTCCCCCCGTCCCGAGGCCGTTCACCAGCTGGAGCACGAACCAGAGCCCGATGACCAGCAGGGCGGGCAGGCCCGTCGGCACGAAGCCGAAGGCCAGCACGTAGACGCGGTTCCGCGGAAAGAAGGCCAGGTAGGCGCCGAGCACCCCGGAAATGGCGCCCGAGGCGCCGATCATGGGCGTCAGCAGGCCTCGGCCCGTCAGGGCCGTCTCCGCCACGTGGGCGGCGACGCCCGCGACGCCGGAAAGCAGGTAGAGCAGGGCGAAGCGCGTCCGCCCCAGGCGTTCCTCGACGTTGTCGCCGAAGATCCACAGGTAGAGCATGTTGCCGAAGAGGTGGCCGAGCCCGCCGTGCAGGAACATCGAGGTGACGATGGTCAGGTAGACCCAGACCGGCGTCTCGCCGAGCCCGGGCACGAGGTAGACGCGCCTCGTCCACGGGTCGGCCACGCGCTGGTCCTGAGTCGTGATGTCGCGGCCCTCGATCAGCTCCTGCGGCACCGCGCCGAGCGAGGCGGCGGTGCGCGGATCCGCCCCGCACTGCTGGAGGAAGAGGAAGACCGCGACGTTGAGCGCCACGAGGGCCACGACGACAGGCGTCGAGCCGCGCCTGCGCCCGTTCTCGTCGCCGATCGGGAACATGGCCTAGTTGGCGGAGAAACGGTAGCGGACGCCGAGGCCGCCGCCGCCCACGAAGTCGGTGGCCGGCACCAGGGCCATGCCGAGGGCCAGCTCGATATAGAGCTCGATCGGGGCCTTGCGGAAGGTGTAGTCGAGGCCGAAGGGCAGCATCAGCGCCACCGCGACGGGGTCTCCGATGGTGACCAGGGCGCCCGCGCCGACGAAGGGCACGATGTCCTCGCCCTCGATGACCAAAGTGCCGGGGAAGGCCAGCACGTAGTCCGCCCGGATCGAGAGCCGGGCGCCGTTCGAGTTGGCGAAATCCCAGGCTACGACGCCGTCGATCCAGCTCGAGCGAGTCAGGTCGAAGCCGACGGTGAGCCCCGTCGGCGAGCCGAGGTAGACGCCGAGGCCCACGGGGCCGCGGGCGGGAGCGGCGAGGGCGGGGGCCGCGAGGGCGGCCACGACGAGGGCGAGGGCCAGGGCTCGATTCTTGCGCATGCGGTGCTCCGATGATGGCGTTCGTTCCGGCCAAGGTCGCGGCGGCGCGCGCCTTTCAGACCGGACGGTCAGCCCATAGGATAACGAAATCGGTACCCGGAGCAAAGGCCCGGCTACGGAGCGCGCTGCCCCGAACCGAGCCGGAAGCCTCCTGACACCGCGTTTGTATTGCCCCCTCCGCCTCACCCGTGCTATTTAGGGAAGCAACATGATCAAGCGCCTCCTCCTCGACCTCGACTCGACCCTCTACCACCCCTCCGTCGGCATGGAGGCGGACATCATCGCCCGCATGAACGCGGTCGTCGCGCGGCTGCTCGGCCTTCCCCTCGACGAGGCCGCGGAGCTCCGCCGCGTCAGCGCAAAGGCTTACGGCACCACCCTCGAGTGGCTCATGACCGAACACGGCTTCGACGACCCGGACGGCTACTACGCCGAGGTGCATCCCGAGGGCGAGGAATACATGCTCCGCCCCGACCCCGCGCTCCGCGCCACGCTCGAGGCCATCGAGCTGCCCAAGGCCATCTTCACGAACGCGCCGGCCGAGCACGCCGAGCGCGTCATCCGTCGCCTCGGCCTCGAAGGCGTCTTCGACCGGGTCTTCGACATACGCTGGAGCGGCAACCGCGGCAAGCCGCACGCCGAGGCATTCCGACGCGTGTGCGCGGAACTCGGCGTCGACCCGCGCGAAACGGTTTTTGTCGACGACATCCCACGCTACGTCGCGGGCTTCATCGCCTGCGGCGGCCACGGCGTGCTCATCGACCACGACGACAGGCGACCCGACGCCGACATGGTCCGCGTGCGGAGCCTGGCCGAGCTCGGCCCCTTGATCCGGGACGGCGCCTTCGCCTGGCGCCAGGCCGGCATGTTCGACTGAGTACGCGAGGAGCGACCATGAAATTCCCGAACCCCTTCGACCGCGCCCCCGTCCTCCGGCGCTCCGGCGACATGCTGACGCTCGGACCGAACCCGGCGCGGCGCTTCGTCTTCCCGCTCTCGGGCCTCGTCATCCTCTTCGCCTTCGGTGGCGGAATCCCGAAACCCCTATTCTGGGTCCTCGCCGCAAGCGCGGCTGTCGCCCTGCTCGGGGTCGACTCCTGGATCTTCGACCTCCGGCGCCGCGCCGTCCGGCGCCAGGTCGGCATCCTGCCCCTGGCCCGTTCCTGGGGCTTCGATTTCGACCAGGTTTCCGACGTCCGGCTCTCCGAGGCGCTGCCGCCCCTGCGCTCGCGTCCCGGCATGGAGGCGGCGCCGCGGGACCCCGCCGCGTCCCTGCTCGGCGCCGACCGCCCCGGCTGGCATAGCCTCTCGCTCGACCTCGCGAACGGCAAGAGCGTCACCCTCGCCGCCGTCCCGCCCTTCGCCGCCGAGAAGCTCGAAACCATCGCCGCCGCCCTCTCCGAGGCCTGCGGCTTCTACCTCTCGCGGTAACCCCCCCCGACACCGAATCAACCACGGAGACACGGAGATGGGGAGAAGGGAGGGAGGAAGAATGCACTCATGGATTTCGGGGCAGGATCGTCCTGAATCCCGTCCTTCCACCTCACCTTTTTATTCCCCAATTCCCCATTCTACGTTTTTCACTCTCCCTCTCCCCTCTGTGTCTCCGTGCCTCCGTGGTTGTCTTCCTGCTTGCTCCGTGGTTCTGTTCCCGCAGGGCGCTTCTTGACCCGGCGGCGGAGTCCGGCCTAAGCTGGGGCGATACCGACAGGCATCTGCGACGCGAATCCGGGCCGCCCCCTGAGCCCGGGAAGGATAGTACCTTGAGCCAGAAGAAGACCGTCCTCGTCAACCTCTCCAACCGCCACATGCACCTCTCCCGCGCCGACGTCGAAGCCCTCTTCGGTCCCGGC
>JAKLEE010000207.1 GCA_022703215.1 Spirochaetota bacterium
TAAATTATGCGAGTACCCTTCCGCCTGTGCCCGTCCTGGACTCGGCGCGAAGCGAACGCGGCCGGAGTCACACATGTCGGCAGGCGGCTCGTGCTCGGACTCCCAGATCTCACCCCAATGCTGCGATACCCATGAGGACGCTTCCATCGCGATCATCGAGTTTTCGTTCTCGTGGCACAAGAAAGAGGTCAGAGTGTCCCTGTCGTTGTGCCGGATGCAGTTATCCATCCGTGTAGCGCCCATTTAATTTGTCCCTGTCCGAGCCCCGGAATCGGTTGACACGTCCGTCGTCCAAACGAGCAAACCGTGCCTCGATAGTACCTCCACGACCGCGCGCCGTCGACCGGCGGCGATCTCCGTGCGCGAGCCGGCGTTCGCCTCGAGCTCGAGCTGTTTCGTTTCGACCTCCAGCTTGAAGCGGCGCCTGTCCGGCAGCGGGATCCTATCCTGCGCGAAGACCTCGGCGGCGGTGCGTCCGCCGAGCACGGGGCGCGGACGCTCTTCGTCGAGATCGTGGAGCGCGAGGTCGATCCGCTGCTCGAGCGACTCGCCCACGCGGTGGCGCGCGAGGGCGCGCACGAAGCTCTTCACGTCGCGGAAACGCCGCTCCTTCTTGCCGTTGAAGGGCGGGTAGCCCGGCGGGCTGTTGAGCAGCACGACGTGCCATTCGTCGCAGAGCTTCTTCACGCCCTCGCCGTTGAGCGCCGCGCCGTTGTCCTGCTTGAGCACGAGCGGCGCGCCGTGGCGCTCGAAGCCTTCGCGCAGGTACGCGACGACATCGTCCTCGGCCGCGGCGCCGTGCGCGAGCCTGCGGTTCGCCGTGTACCGCGCGCACTCGTCGTGCACCGCGAGCAGCTCCCGCTTGCGGTCGCGCTCCTTGAAGCTCGTGCCGTCCTCGCTCCACATCACCATCGGCGCCGCGACCTCGTAGCGAGCGGGCTTCCGCTTCTCCTCCCGCAGCGGCCGCAGATCCGCGATGACGCGGCCGACGGCGCCGGCGCTGTACCGGCCGAGCCCCTCGCGCTCGGCCCAGCACGCGAGCACGCTCGGGCCCCACTGCCCGAAGCGCGCGACGTACTGCTCGCGCAGCCGCCACCGCACCTCGGGCGGCACCGCCTCTGGGCGGCCGCGCTTCTTCGGCTCACTCCTCGGCATCTCCCTCCGCCTCGCCCACCGCCGCAGGCTCTCTGGCTCGATCCCCAGCGCCGCCGCCATCGCCGGCACCGGCCACCCCCGTTCCGTCCCTTCGCGCCAGAAGCTTTCCCGAAGAGCTGCGCCGCCGCCGTTTTTTTTGATCCAGCCGCACGACCTTCCCCTCCTCGCCCTCGACCTGCTTCCGCGCCAGGTCAGCGAAGCGCTTCATCACCGCGTACTTCGTCTTCCAGCTCTCCACCTCCTTCTCCAAGGAGGATTGCTTCTTCGAGAGCTCGGTAATCCGCTCCGCCTCCGCGCTCTTCCCCTTGCGCCCGGGCTTCCCGGGCTCCAGCGCCGCCCGCGCCGCCTCTTCCGCCTTCTCCATCGCCCGTCCCAGCGTCTGCCGCGTCACGGCAAAGCTCTCGCAGAGCTCGCTCATCGATACCGTTCCACTCCGCGCCAGCTCCACCACCCGGTATCGCTCCTCGCCGCTCATCTCCGACCACTTCGCGCTCATCGGCTTCCTCCTCGCGCGCGGCCTCGACCGCCTCCGCGACCGTGTACGGCGAGCCCAGGCGGATCAGCTCCCGCACCTCGTCGCCCAGCCGCACCTCGATGTCGTCCCCCTTGCGCGTCACCCGCACGTCCGTCCCTCCCAGCTTGCCCAGCAGGTACAGCGGCGGTCGAGTTTCCTGCCCCAGCGCCAGCTGCAGCGAGTTCTCCGCGCACCCCTGCTTCACCGCCGCCGCCACGTCCCCCGCCACCCCGTAGAAGCGGTCCGCCGGGCACGCCCCGTCGATCCCCTGGTGCGGCCGCTGGTGGTTGTAGTAGGCCACCCAGTGGTCGAGCCGCTGCCGCGCGTCCGCGAAGGACGCGAAAACCGCCTCCTCCAGGAATTCCTCCCAGAGCGTCCGCCAGAAGCGCTCGATCTTCCCCAGCGTCATCGGGTGGTGCGGCGCGCTGCGCACGTGCTGGATCCCCTGCCGCGTCAGCACCTTCTGGAAGCGCGTCTTGCCGTGCCACGCCACGAATTGCCGCCCGTTGTCCGACAGGAGCTCCCGCGGCGCGCCCCACTGCCCGATCGCCCCCTTCACCACCTCCATCACCGCCTCCGCCTTCTGCTGGCGGAAGAGCCCGTGCCCCACGATGTACCGCGAGTGGTCGTCGATGATCCCCACCAGGTACGCCGGGTACATCCGCTTCAGCTCGAAGGTGAAGATGTCGATCTGCCACAGCGCGTTCGGCACCGCCCGCTCGAAGCGCCGCACCTGCTCCTCGCGCTTGTGCGACCTGGGCGCCGGGTTGCCGAGCCCCGCGTCGTTCACCACGCGCCGCACCGTCTCCGCGCTCACCGAAAGCCCCTCGTCCCGCGCGAGCTCGTCGCGGATCCGCCGCGTCCCGGCCTCCGGATCCTCCCGCCGCTTCTCGGCGATCCGCTCCTCGAGCGCCCGGCAGATCCGCCGCCGCCCCGGCTTCCCCGCGCTGCGCACCAGCTGCGCCGCGCCGCCCTCCCGGTACGCGCGAAACCAGTTCTCGACGGTCGTCGGTGCCGTCCCGAGCATCTCCGCCACCTCCCGCGACCCGAGCCCCGACTCCCGCGCCTCCACCGCCAGCAGCTTCACGTCCGCAGGGTGCAGCGTCCGCCTCCGGCGGGCCCCGCCGACTTCCTCCTCTTTCTTCTTCGATCTCTTCCAGAACCACATCGCGTCCCTCCATCCGCCGGTATTTCCCGGCGATTCAGGGACGGACGTGTCAACCTATTGCAGGCTCAGACCAGGGACATGAATTGATGGGCGGTACACGTACGCCGGGTCGCGCGGGGCGCACGGCGCCTGCGGGATCAGGTTCTCGCCCGCGCCGGGGTCGAGGTCGATCGCGTTGCAGCAGAACCGCGCGTCCTCGGTCGTCGCGTCCCAGACGTCGTTGATCTCGGCGAAGGAGAAACCGTCCGTCGGGTCGGTCCACAGGTTCCAGAGGAACTCCATCCAGTCCCACTCCGTGCCGAAGTGCTCGAAGCCGTCGACCACTTCGTGCCCCGCCGCGCTCGGGTCGCACTCGTAGACGAGCCACTGCACGTTCTCGCCGCTGTTGCCGGTGCTCAGCTCGATCGGCTGCGGGGCGTCGAGCCACGGATTCCCGGAGGCCGGCGGCGGCCACGGCAACGTCCCGCCGTGGAAGCCGTCGATGACGTCGCTCCACTTCATCATCGGCTTGTAGTAGACGAACACGCCGTCCGTGTCGGTGGAGTGGTTGAAAGTCGCTGAGGCGACGAACTGCGCGTAGCCCTCGCCCTGGGCCGTGCCGGTGAACTCCCGCGAGGTCAGCCGGTGCGCCTTGCCGGAGACGACGCCACCGTAGATGAGCTGGTCGTCGCACTGGTGGGAGCCGTCGCCGGCGGGCGCGTCGTACCCGTCGATCGGGTCGCGGAACGGCCCTTCCGACCCGGCGCAGCTGTTCGGGCGGGCGGAGTCGTTGCCCCAGGCGAGGAAGTGCCCGGTCTCGTGCGCGAGGATGAACTTCTTGGCGTTGCCCGCCGCGAAGCAGACGCGCGGGAGCGTGCCGGTGGTGTCCAGGTGGAAGCAGTTGCCGCCCGCGCAGCTCGCGGGCGCGTCCGTGTCGAAACTGATCTTCAGGACCTGATCGGGCGGCCACGCGAGGGTGGCGTGGAGGAGGAGCATCCGCGAGATCACCGGCATCACGCGGGTCTGGTCGACCACCGGCGGCGGCGGCAGCGTGATCGTCGACGGGACGGACGACGGGGTCGTCGCGTCGAACTCGTGGACCGCCGCGGTCGTGGAGTCCCAGCCCTCGCCGTTCGCCAGGACATAGACATCGATGTCCTGCCCGTTCACCTGCGCGGACGTGTACTGCTTGAAATAGTATTTGGTGCTCGGAGCGATGTTCCAGTCTCCGGTGCACCCGGAGCTGTTGAGCAACACGTTGGACCAGATCTTGTCGCCGTTCTTCCGGATCCAGACCCGCGAGTACCGCGCCGGGTAGGTGTTGGCGTAGTCGAAGTCCTCGCCCAGCCCGTCGTCCTCGAACACGTCGAAGTACGGGGCGCCGTCGGACGCCCACTGGAAGCACCACTTGCCGGTCGCCGCCCCGGCGCCCGTCGCGACTGTCAGGCCGATCGTCACCCCCATGATCGCCATGATAACCCTACTCATGGTCCGCCTCCATCCCGTCAGCGGACGGCGCTTCGTCGTCCTCGGGGGACACGATCATCCCATCGACGCCCGGGTCGCCCGCGCCGAAGGCCGAGCGCGTCACCAGCGCGATCAGGTCGCCGTCGCCGTCGCGGACCGCGAGCCCGCTCGTCGCGATGGTCACCGCCTCCGCCTCGTCCCCGACGGCGATCTCGCCGAGCTGCTCGGCGGCGAGAGATCCTTCCGTGACTTCGGAGACGGAGGAGGCGACGTCGAACAGCTCGCCGTCCAAATCGCTCTTCAGCGTGTTCTCGGTGTAGGCGCGGAGCTCGGAATAACCGACCTCGTGCCGGTAGAACCGCATCGCCGTCGTGTGGGAAGCGGCGCGCGTGCCCTGCGTCGTCGCGACCTGCCGCGCGACGACCACGAACATCTGGCCGACGACCACGTCGCTGCGCACCGGCATCTCCGAGGCGTCCAGCGTGAAGCTCTCGCTCTCTCCCGGGCCGAGAGCGATCTCGCCGAAG
>JAKLEE010000208.1 GCA_022703215.1 Spirochaetota bacterium
AGCCGAGCTCCGTCCCCGGATAGCGGTCCCCGGATAGCGGTCCCCGGATAGCGGCGCCGGGTCGTGGAGCAGGCAAGGGTGTCAAGCGACATTCAGAACTGACCCCCTGGCGACATGAACTTCTGCCCCCCCTCCCGATTTATTGTTGACCCTCGACGAGGGTTGGCTTGACGAGTCCGGCCTTGCGCTTGGCCTTTAGCCTGTAGCTGTCGCCGCGGATCGTGAGCACCTGACTGTGGTGGAGCAGGCGGTCCAGAATCGCGGCAGCCACAACGGAATCACCGAAGACTTCGCCCCATTCGTTGACCGAGCGATTTGTGGTGATCATGGTCGCGGCGCGCTCGTAGCGGCGCGACACGAGCTGGAAAAAGAGATTGGCGGCGTTCTTCTCGAGCGGAAGGTACCCGAGCTCGTCGATGATGAGCAGCTTCGGGCCCGCGTAGTACGAGAGCCGATCTTCCAGCCGTCCCTCGACCTGGGCCTTGGCCAGTCCGGCGACGAGATTGAGCGCGGTGATGAACAGGACCGAGTAGCCGCGTTCGATGGCCTCGCGACCGAGCGCGATCGCGAGATGCGTCTTCCCGACGCCCGGGGGGCCCTGGAGCAGCACCGAGTCGCCGTTGGCTACCCATCGGCTCGTCGCGAGCTCCCGGATAACCTTGGGGTCAACCGATGGCTGCGCGGCGAAGTCGTAGTCCTCGACCGTCCTGAGCGCCGGGAACTTGGCGATCGACAGGGCCATGGCGATGCGCCGCTGGTCCTTGCGGGCGATCTCGGCCTCGCACAGGAATGCGAGCGCCTCGCGGAGCGTGAGATCGCGCCGTCCCGCCTCGTCGAGCAGGGTGTCGAGCCGGTCGCGTATCGCGGTGAGCTTGAGCCGTGTGAGCATGGGGGAAAGCGTGTCCGCCGCGTCCATCACGACGCCTCCGCGGCGGAGGCATACTCGGCAAGCGGACGCGAGAACTCGCCCTCGGCGGCCACGGGAGCGCCGGGCAGGGCAAGGCCGAGATAATGGCGGGGATTGAGCGACCGCTCCTTTCGCCCCCCAAGCTCTCCGTGCCGGGCGATCTCGACGCCGCAATGGGACACGACGACCGCCCCGTTCCGGACCCGGACGAGCACTTCCTTTCCGATGTGCTCCCAGGGCACGCTGTAGCTGTTCGTGTCGACCTCGACGCACAAGTCGGAGTGCACGACGCGGACGAGCTCCCGGACCTGCACGAAGGGAGGGACACCCGCCATCGGCCGGAGTACATCCCGTTCGCGCTCGAAGCGATCGATGGGACGCTCCTCCGTCGTACCATGGATCCGGGTGTCGGCAATCTCGCGCATCCACCACTCAAGATGCGCCTCGAGCGCAGCCCAGGAATCGAACTCCCGCCCGGCGATGGCGTTCTTCTTCACGTAGCCGACTCCGCTCTCGTCCTTGCCTTTCGTCCGCGCCCGGTAAGGGGCGCAGGCCCGCGGCGAGAAGCCCCAGTGCTTCGCGAAGGCCTTGAAACGGTCCGTGAACACGACCTCTCGTGTCTTCATGTCGTGGCTCGACACCAGCGCCCGGGGGTTGTCTAGGAGTATCTCCCGCGTCACGCCGCCAAAGTGCCGGAACGCCCCCTCCATGCCTGACAGCCATGCGTCGACCCGCTCGTGCGAAAAGGCCCGGACGTAGTTCCGTCGCGAGTACCCCAGTGTCATCACGAAGAAGTACACCTTCACGGAGTCTCCGGCGATCGTGACATAGCGCTCGCCGAAGTCGATCTGCCCCTGCTCGCCGGGGCCGGTCTCGAATCGCGTCGTAGCCTCTATTGCGGCCCGCGCCAGGGTTCGATGTCCACGCACCGCGCGTTCCACCGTCCTGAGGCTCACCTCGATCCCTTTCTCCCGCGCGAGCTCTTGCCGGACCACCTCGGCGTTGTTCCGGTGCTTCCGCATTTGCTCGCCGAGCCACGGATCGTGACCCTCGAGGGCGCTCGCCCGTGCCGGCTTCTGGTAGTCGATCCATCCCTCGGCAGCGACGTATCGTTTCACCGTCGTCTTGCTCATCCCCAGCTTCCGGGCGATGGCCTTGTTGCCAACGCCAAGCCGCTTCAGCGCCAATATGGCGGCGACCTCGTCGGGTTGCTTCATGGTCGTGCTTCCCTGCTCATGCAGGAAGCCTCTCATGCGTCTGCCGTTCTTCTCCATTCTTTCCCCTCCGCGACATTCAGGGGGTCAGTTCTCCGTGTCGCCCGGGGGTCAGTTTCTCATGTCGCCTGACAAAAAACCGCGAGTCCGTAGAAAGGGCGACGCTCGAATGGGTGCATTGGTTCAACACCAAGCGCTTGCTCGAGCCGATCGGCAACATTCCCCCTGCGGAGTTCGAGAAAGCGTATTATGCTTCCAATGCATCCTTGCCCGTAGCGGCGGGACACACATAGCGGACACTCCGGCAAACCCGGGGCGGTTCACTCTGTGGTTCTCTTCATCTCGTGTCACGTGGGCCATATTGCGGAAGCGGGCCCGAATCGGTACGATGGTGCCATGAAACTGGAGATCAACCCCCGCGGCAACGGCGCCTGCCCGCTCTGCGAGCGCAACAAGGACTGCCGCATCCGAAGGCTCATGTTCGAGAACGTCGAGAAGTTGGGCGAGCACGACATGGAGATGGAGATCGTGGTGTACGCCTGCCCCTACTTCAAGGAGAAGGTCTCGCCGTGATCGACCGGCTCGAGCTCACGGCCGCCCGCCACGCCGAACTCGAGGCGCTGACGGCCGATCCCGCGCTCGCCCGCGACCAGAACCGGTACCGCGAGACGATGCGCGAGCTGTCGCGCCTCGCGCCCGTGGTCGAGGGCTACCGGGAGTACCGCAAGGTGCTTTCGGAGCTCGGAGAAGCGAGGGAAATCGCGCGCGCCGAGGCGGACCCGGAGCTCAGGGAGCTGGCCGGGGTCGAGGCCGCCGGGCTCGAGGAGCGGAAGGCCGCGCTCGAAGCGAAGCTCGAGGAGCTCCTCGTCCCGCGCGACCCGCTCGACGACAAGAACACCATCATGGAGATCCGCGCCGGCACGGGCGGCGACGAGGCGGCCCTGTTCGCGGCCGACCTGTACCGCATGTACGCGCGCTACGCCGACGGACGGGGCTGGAAGCTCGAGGTGCTCGACGCTGCGGAGACGGGGCTCGGCGGTTATCGCGAGATCGTCTTCTCGGTGTCCGGCCAGTCGGTCTACGAGAGCCTCCGCTGGGAGTCCGGCGTCCACCGCGTCCAGCGCGTACCCGCGACCGAGGCCCAGGGGCGCATCCACACGAGCGCGGTGACGGTGGCGGTGCTGCCCGAAATGGAAGAGACCGAGGTCGACCTCAAGAACGAGGATCTCAGGATCGACGTCATGCGCGCCGGCGGACCCGGCGGCCAGAGCGTCAACACCACCGACTCCGCGGTGCGCATCACGCATATCCCCACCGGGCTCGTGGTGCACTGCCAGGACGAGAAGAGCCAGATCAAGAACAAGGCCAAGGCCATGCGCATCCTGCGCGCGCGCCTTTTCGAGCACGAGGACCAGAAGCGCCAGGCCGAGCGGGCCGCGGAGCGCAAGAGCCAGGTGGGTTCGGGCGACCGCTCCGAGCGCATCCGCACCTACAACTTCCCGCAGAACCGCGTCACCGACCACCGGGTCGACCTGACGCTGTACAAGCTGGACCTGGTGATGCAGGGCGACGTGGGCGAGCTGGTCGAAGCCCTCCGCGCCCACGCCAGGGAGGCGGCCCTCCGGGCCGACCGGGCATGAACACTCGGGCGGCGCTTTCCGGAGGAGCGGCCGCCCTCGCGTCCGTCTCCGACACCCCCTTCCTCGACGCGTCCCTGCTCCTCGCGCGCGCCCTCGGGGCAAGCCGCGAGCGCGTGCTGGCCATGGGTCCCGAGGCGCTGGACGAAGCCGGCGAAGCGGCGTTCCGCGGCCTGATCGCGCGCAGGGCCGCGGGGGAACCGGTCGCCTACATCCTCGGGGTGAAGGAATTCCACGGCCTATCCTTCCGGGTGGACACGCGCGTGCTCTGTCCCCGGCCGGACACCGAGCTCCTCGTCGATGTGGCCGTCGAGGCGGTGCTGGGGCTCGCGGCCACCGGTCGCGCGCCGGTCCGGATCCACGATGCCTTCACCGGCTCCGGGGCGGTGGCTGTGGCGCTCGCCGCCGAGCTCGGGGACAGGGCCGCCGTGTCGATGTCCGACCTTTCGCCCGACGCGCTCGTGCTGGCCCGGGAGAACGCGCGGAGACTCCTCGGCCGCGAGCTGGCGGCCACGCTCTCCGACTGCATGGAAGGCGTCGACGGGCCCTTCGAGCTCGTGACGGCCAACCCGCCCTACGTGACGAGCGCGTTCTGCGACGGTATCTGCGCCGCGGGGGGGAAGGAACCCCGCCTCGCCCTGGACGGCGGACCGGACGGTCTCGGGCTCTACCGTCGCCTCGCGCCGCGCGCGCGCGAGGTCCTGGCCTCAGGCGGCGTCCTCGCCATCGAGATCGGCGACGAGCAGGGCGAGTCCGTGAGCGCGTTGTTCCGCGCGGCCGGCTTCCGGGGCGTAGCAGTGCTGCGGGATCTGGGCGGACGAGACCGCGTGGTCCGGGGGACGGCGCCGTGACCGCGCTCGAGGAGCTCCGGAGGCTCATCGCCACGAAGAGCCCCGACGAACGGGAGCGGATCGAGGCGGCGGCTGCCTGGGCGGCTGAAGCGCTCGAGGGCCGCGTCCGCGCCTCGGGCGAAGCCGCGGTCGAGCATCCCCTGC
>JAKLEE010000209.1:0-248 GCA_022703215.1 Spirochaetota bacterium
ATGGCTTCGCGCCCGGCGAGGTCCGCGACGCTGCGGGCTACCTTGAGCGCGCCGTGACAGGCGCGGGCGGAGAGGGAGAGGCGCCGGGCCTCCTCCTCGAAGCGGCGGCGCACGGGACCGTCGAGAGCGCACCAGCGCTCGACGGCGCCCGGCGGCAGCTCGGCGTTGAGCGACCAGGCATCGCCCGCGTAGCGCGCGGCCTGCCGCGCGCGGGCAGCCTCCACGCGGCGGCGGATCTCCGCGCTCGA
>JAKLEE010000209.1:257-4741 GCA_022703215.1 Spirochaetota bacterium
CCGGGAGGATCCGAGAACGCCGAAGGTTCGGGGGCGCTGAGCGGCACGCGCAGGTCGATGCGGTCGAGCAGGGCGCCGCCGATGCGTGCCCAGTACGCGCGGATTTCGCGCTCGGAGCAGAGGCAGGCCGCCCCGGGGCGCCCGAGGTTGCCGCAGGGGCACGGGTTGGCCGCGAGGATGAGCTGGAAACGCGCGGGGTAGCTGGCGACGCGGCCCGCCCGCGCGATGGAGACCCGGCCGTCCTCCACCGGCTCGCGGAGCGCCTGCAGCACGTCGGAGCGGAATTCCGACGCCTCGTCGAGGAAGAGCACGCCGCGGTGGGCGAGCGACACCTCGCCGGGGGCGAGCCGCTTGCCGCCGCCGATCATGCCCTCGAGCGAGGCGCCGTGGTGTGGAGCGCGGAAGGGCGCCCGCCGCACGAGGCCCCCCGGCGGGGAGAGCCCCGCGAGCGAGTGCGCGCGCGAAGCCTCGAGCGAGGCGCGGCGGTCGAGCTCCGGAAGGATGCCCGTAAAGCGCCGCGCCGCCATGGTCTTGCCTGAGCCCGGCGGTCCGAAGAGGAAGACATGGTGGCCGCCGGCGGCGGCGAGTTCGAGGGCCCTGCGCAAGCCGCCTTGGCCGCGCAACTCGGAGAAGTCGCCCGTCTCCGGCGCGCTGGCACCGGATGCGCCAACCGCGGAAGCGCCGCCCGAGGCGGGCGGGAAATCGCACGGAGCGGGCGGCGGAACGCCGTCGCGCAGCGCGAGGAGGGCCTCGGCCGCGGATGCCAGGCTGGTGAGCGGCCGCACGCGGACCTCGCCGAGGGCGGCAGCCTCCTCCAGGTTGCCCGGCGGCACGAAGGCTTCCGTAATGCCGGCGCAGGCGGCGGCGGCCACCGCCGCGAGGCTGCCGCGCACCGGCGCCACGGCGCCCGAGAGCCCGAGCTCGCCGAGCGCGAGGAGCGGCGTCCCGGGTTCCGGAACGAGGCCCGCGGCGCCGAGTATGGCCAGCGCTATCGGCAGGTCGAAGGAGGCGCCCCCCTTCGGGACGTCCGAGGGAGCGAGGTTGACGAGGACGCGGTCGACGGGAAACTCGAAGCCCGAGTTGCGCACCGCGGCCCGGATGCGCTCGCGGGCTTCCTTGACGGCGGCGTCCGGCAGGCCCGAAAGGTCGAAGGCCGGCAGGCCCCGGCGGATGTCGACCTCCACCTTGACCAGCTCCCCCTCCCAGCCCGTCGGCTCGTAGGCGTACACGACCATGGCTCCCTCCACGGGACAGCACCGCGCGGGAACTCGGGCGGCGCTTGCGATTTTCGCGGCACGGTGGGGAGGAAGGCTGGGGGGAGGAAGGCCGGGAACGAGGGAAGGAAGGGCCCGGGAGGGGAACCGCCAGGTTCCTCTCCCGGACAGGATCCGGATTCTAGCGCGGACGGCGGCGGCGCAGCATGGTCAGGAAGGCGGCCGCGTAAAAGAGGGCGGGAAGGTTGGCGAAGAGCGTCTCGGCGAGGGGGACGCCGAGCAGCGTGCCCGTGCGCTCGTCGACGACGCCGAAGCGGAGGAGGAGCGAGTAGAGGATGTCCGCGTAGCCGGCGACCGTGCCGATGACCACGAGCATCCACGCTATGTCGCGGGTGCGCGACCAGAGCGCGATGGCCAGGAAGGCCGCGAGCGCGGTGGTGGCGAGGCGCGTGACGAGGGGGACGAGGGAGGCGCCGTCCATGGACTTAAATCCCGGCGCCCGGGCTGGCGGCGCCGTACTGCTTCTGGTAGAGGAAGCGGCGGATCTTGCGCGAGCTGGTCTTCTCGAATTCCGCGTCGCGGACCACGAGGTCGGAGATCTTCATGTACTGGGCGAGCAGGCGGTTGACGCGGGCGACCTCGTCGCGCATGAGGCCGTGGACGAAGGGCGCGTCGCCCGAGCGTCCGGCATGCGCGGCCTCGATCGCGTCCCGGTTGGGGACCAGCACCGCTACGATCTCGTCGCCGGCCGCGCCGGAGTGGGCCTTGCGCCCCACCACGAGGACCTCGAGGACGAAGGGTTGCCCCGCGAATTTCTGCTCGATCTCCTCGGGGTAGACGTTCTTGCCGCCCTCGGTGACGATGAGGTTCTTCGAGCGGCCCGTGATGAAGATGAAGCCGCGCCGGTCGATCCGGCCGAGGTCGCCCGTGCGGAGCCAGCCGTCCTCCGTGAAGGCTTCCTTCGTGGCTTCGGGGTTGTCGAGGTAGCCCGACATGAGCGAGGGGCTCCGCACCTGGATCTCGCCGATGCCGTCGGCACCCGGATCCGCGATCCGCACCTCGGTGAACTTGACAGCAACGCCGACGGAGTGGTTGTCGTGGTACTCGGGCAGGTTGACCGCGATGAGGGGTCCGTTCTCGCTCATGCCGTAGCCCTGCACCAGGTTCATGCCGAGGGCCTCGAAGAAGTCGGCGGTGTCCTCCATGAGGGGACCGCCGCCCGCGACCGCGAGGCGGATCGAGCCGAGGCCCGCCTTCTTCCGGAGGAAGCCCAGGAGGACGCGGCCGATCGGGAGTCCGAGGCGCGCGGCGGATCCGGAGAGGCCGAGGAGGGAGCCGATGAGCGAACGCGCGAGGGCGGGGAGCTTGCGGAGCTCGCCCCGGATGCCCGCGGCGAACTTGTCGAACACGAGCGGCACCCCGATGAGGATGGTGACGCCCGAGTCGCGGATGTGCTTGAGGATGACGGTCGGGATGAGCTTCTCGGTGAAGACGATGCGGCCGCCCGCCTCGAAGGGCGCGAGGAAGGTGCAGGTGAGGGCGTAGGTGTGGTGGAGCGGCAGCATGGCGATGAAGCGGTCGCGCTCGGAGATGAGAAGCGCCATGCGCGCGGCGTTGATGTTGGCGATGAGGGCGCGGTGCGAGAGGACGATGCCCTTGGCCACGCCCGTGGTGCCCGAGGTGAAGATGATGGTGGCCGGCGCGTCGGACGGGATGGCCGAGACCGGCGGCAGCTCGAGCTCCGGCGCCCCGTCGAGGGCCGCGCGCCAGGACAGGAATCCGCCGGAGTCGGAGGCCAGGTCGAAATCGAGGACGAAGAAGCCGGCGGGGGCGGCGTCGCGCGCGGCGAGGGCTTTCTGGGCGAAACGCGCCGAGCCCGCGAAGCCCTTGCAACGGGCCGCCGCGAGCACGGTGCGGATGCCCTCCTCCTCGTAGGCGGAGTCGATGGGGACGGCCACGATGCCCTGGATGGTCGCGGCGAACCAGGCGGCCATCCACTCGGGGCGGTTCTCCGACATGACGGCGAAGGAGTCGCCCGGCTTGAGGCCGCGGGAGGCGAGGAAACGGGCAGCCTTGCGGACCTCGGCGGCGAAAGCGCCGTAGGTCCAGGTCGTGTATTCGTCCGAGCCGCCCAGTTTCGCGAGCAGGGCGGGCAGCTCCGCGTGGGCCTGGACCGACTGGGCGAACAGGGCGCCGAAGTTGTCGTAGAGCCTGTCGGGAAGCCGCGAGAAGAGCTTTTCGAGATTCATGCCGTATCCTCCGTCCTCGGGGCGCGCCCCGCTACCAGTCTACGCGAACGGGGCGAAAAATCGAGACATTTCCGCGGGGGAAGCGGAGCCCCCCGCCCCCGCCTGGGCCGGGACCCGGCCTCAGGCGTCGGACGGGGACATTCAGGCGAAGCTCTCGATGTCGATTTCGCCGGCGACGGCGGGCACGGTGACGCCCCAGTTCTCCAGCACCTGCGGATGGAGCTCGCCGAACACGCCGACGCTCCGGCCCTTGCGCATGAGGCGCGCCTGCCGGCCCGGGATGAAGCGGCCGTCCTCGGACTCCTCGATGGCCCAGTCCTCGCCGAGGTAGTAGAAGAGCGCCGCGACGACGCTGGCGGCCTCGTTGTAGTTGGCCTCCGCGTGCACCGAGAGGAATCCGAGGCGCTGCCGCGTGGCGACGCCGTAGTTCTCGGAGGCGTCGCGGAAGGCCACCTTTCCCGATTCGAAGATGCGGTGCGGGTACGGCGCGCGGGCGCTCGCGGCCTCGCTGCCGAGCAGGCTCGGCAGGATCGAGGGGCGGACGTACTCGAAGCTCTCGGTCATGGGGTTGGAGATGCGCACCACGCCCGCGCTTTCGACGCCCATGCGCTCGACGTAGTCGCGGCCCGAGCCGAGGTAGTTGTAGATCATCTCCTGGTAGCCGAGGCCGACCATGAGGCTCTTCGCCTTGCGGCTGATTTTCTCGTTCGGGTGGAGGCGGCCGATGGTGAAGTCGCGCGGGCGCTCCGGCGGGAAGTCGGCCATGCCGCGGCCGATCATGACGTCCTCGACGACGTCGACCGCGTGGAGGAAGTCGTTGCGGTACTCGGGCGGGAAGGCCTGCACGAACTGGCCGTGGACGTCGGCCCGCACGCCGGCCCTGGCGAGCGACTCGACCACCGCGACGGGCGAGAGGCTCTTGCCGAGCAGCTTGGAGGCGCGGGCGGAGTCGAGGGCGACGGGCGCCTGGAAATAGTAGGGGAAGACGACGCGGCGGCCGAAAGCGGTCGGCTCCGGGTAC